>CAIUFU010000125.1 GCA_903898475.1 uncultured Alphaproteobacteria bacterium
CCGCGAAGCATGCAGGGCGTGGTTTTGCAGAATTGGAGCAAATATTTTCCAACTGGTTTCAAGTTGTACATGGTGTAGAAACTAGCCACTTCGTAAACTTTGATTTCGGGCATTTCTAAGATTTGCGCGATGGTGGCAATGACATCTTTTGAAACCCAATTGCTGTTTTGTCTTTGCGCTAAATCAAGCAATGGCATTACTGCCGATTTCTTTCTCTCGCTTGGATATTTAGCCAAAATTTTAGTGACTTGCTTTTGGTTTTCTTCGTTGAATTGGAAGGTCATTTTTTTGAAGAATTATTTAATTTTTTTCCACACTGCCTTTTTCGCCGCGATCAAAATCGCAAACAAAATGCCCAAGAAAATCATGGTGCGAACGCCCATTTTTTTACGATGCTCGGTTTCAGGTTCTGCCGCCCATTGCAAGAAATTAACCACGTCTAGCGTCATTTGCTCTTTAGTAGCATAAGTTCCGTCGTTGTAGGTAACTTGACCATCGTCAGAGATTGGCGCTGGCATTGAGATTTGGCGGCCTTCGAAATATGGATTGTAGTTTTTGCCCTCATTCATGTGAAAGCCTTCTGGCGCGTCAGCAAATCCCGTAATCAAAGAATAAACGTAATTAGCACCATCGTGACGAGCTTTAACGATCAAAGATAAATCAGGTGGGTAAGCGCCGCCATTTACTGAGCGTGCTGCTTGTTCGTTAGCGTAAGGACCAACAAATTTGTCAGATGGAAGTGCAGGACGCTCAAACATTTCGCCATCATCATTTGGACCATCGGTGACCGAATATTCGCTAGCGATTTGTTTTACTTCTTCTTCAGAAAATCCGATTTCTTTGAGGTTGCGGTAAGACACTAGTTTCAAGCTGTGGCAAGCTGCACAAACTTCTTTGTAAACTTGATAACCGCGTTGAATTGAGGCGCGATCGAAGCGGCCAAAAATGCTGTCAAATTCCCACTTCATTTCTTTGGGATGTAGCGCTGAAGTGCTTAAAACATCAGCATTGTGAGACTCGTTAGCCCAAAGAACATTGGGAAGCAGCAATAAAATTAGAAAAAGTTTTTTCATTTTTTGAATTTATTAAATCTCCGTCATACTTGGCTCGCAGAGCCGAGGATATCAGGAGTTGAACTCACGAGATCCTCGGCTCTGCGAGCCAAGGATGACGGAAGCTTTATTTAGAAAACTTGTACAGTTTTTTTTCGAAATCGACGACTTTGCCGTCAGAAATTTTCACGCCTTCTTTAGTTAGAATCGCAATTTTTTTATCAATGCCAAAAGCATAACCACCAAGCCCGCCGTCACTTCTAACCACGCGGTGACAGGGCACTTGCGGCGCATTTGGATTAGCGCCAACAATTTGTCCGACAGCGCGATATCCTTTTGTCTTTAATTGCAGCGCCAGCTCTTTGTAAGTAGTGACTTTTCCTTGCGGAATTTTAGTCAATAAATCGTAAAGCTTTTGCGAATTAATCATGCTTTTGATGCTTGGCTTGAAAGTCTGAATCGATTGATTCAGGCAAAGGCAAAGTTTTTTCAAACTTTGGCAAGTTTGGCAAAATCACTAAAAAGTAAGCGTAATAATAAAGTGTGGCAAGACGTGAAGCCCAGATGTACCAGCCTTCCGCAGGAGCTTTTCCAAGCCAACCTAAAAACAAAAAGTTCGCCATAAAAAGCCAAAAAACTTTTTTGAAAAGTGGACGATAGGCGCCAGAAGTAACATTGCTGCGATCCAAGAAAGGCAGAACAAACAACATGGCAATCGCACCAAACATCGCAAGCACGCCGCCAAGCTTATCTGGCACGGCGCGTAAAATTGCGTAGAACGGCAAGAAATACCATTCTGGCACGATGTGCGCTGGCGTCACCATTGGGTTGGCAGGGATGTAGTTATCTGGATGCCCAAGAGAGTTTGGATAGAAAAACAAGAAATATCCAAACACCAAAAAGAAGGCCACAAAGCCCACCATGTCTTTGATGGTGAAGTATGGGTGAAAAGGAATAATGTCTTTTTTAGTTTTGATCGGAACGCCCGTTGGGTTGTTTGAACCAACAGTGTGAAGCGCCACCAAGTGCAATAGAACTGCGCCAACTACCAAGAAAGGTAGCAAAAAGTGCAACGAGAAAAAGCGATTTAACGTTGGATTGTCAACCGAGTAACCGCCCCAAAGCCATGTCACAATTGATTCTCCAACCACCGGAATTGCTGAGAATAAGTTGGTGATTACTGTCGCACCCCAAAAACTCATTTGTCCCCAAGGCAGCACGTAGCCCATGAAAGCGGTGGCCATTGAAAGCAAGAAAATGACAATCCCCACCCACCATAAAATTTCGCGAGGTGCTTTGTAAGAGCCGTAGTAAAGGCCGCGCGCGATGTGGCAGTAAAGTGCCACAAAAAACATTGAAGCGCCAACAGCGTGAATATAGCGAATTAACCAGCCGTAATTCACATCACGCATGATGTGCTCAACTGAATCGAAAGCCATTTTGGTGTTAGCCACGTAATGCATTGAGAGGAAAAGTCCGCTCAAAATTTGCACAATTAAAGCAATCCCCGCGATTGATCCAAAACTCCACCAATAGCTCAAATTTTTTGGATAAGGGTGACGCAACAAAGTGTTTTCAAGCGTCGCAATAATCGGCAAACGGTCATTAACCCACTTAGCGATTTTCGACTTCTCGGTAATACTTTTTTCCAGATCGTTCTCGATGTGATTAGACATAATTTTTTAAATGTTAGCGGACCAGTCGCGCTGTAGCTCGAAAGAGCGTAAGCGGATTAGCCAATTTTAATTTTGGTATCTGAGACAAATTCGTAAGGCGGAATTTCTAAATTTCTTGGTGCTGGGCCTTTTCTAATTCTCGCTGAAGTGTCGTAGACCGAGCCGTGGCAAGGGCAAAACCAGCCTTTATATTCACCTTGTCCAGCGATTGGAATGCAGCCCAAATGAGTGCAAATTTCGATGGTGATTAGCCATTCTTCTTTACCGGGTTTTACGCGCGCTGAATCTTCTTGTGGGTCGCGCAATTCTTTTAGATCAACCGCTTTCGCTTCAGCAATTTCTGCAGGCGTACGGCGTCTAATTGAAACTGGTTTGCCGCGCCACATTACTTTTTTCTCTTCACCAAGCTTGATATTGGTAAGATCAACTTCGGTTGACGCCAAAGCCTCAACGTCGCTTGACGGATTCATACTATCGATAAAAGGCAAGATCGCACAAGCCGCGCCAATACCGGCAGCGCCGTAAGCAGTTGTAGTTAATAATTTTCTACGGCTTTCATCTTTCGGCGAAAGAGGTTTTTCTGACATGTTTTAGAGGAGAATTTTTTGAGGAAAAAAAGAGTCGCGTTTTCTATTTGTGAAAGCAAATTTATCAACCTCGAAATTCTTTAAAAACCAACTCTCAGGCAATGACAATTCTCAAAATCAAAAAACTTGAAAACGGCAAAGATTTGCCTTTACCAAAATATGAAACCGCCGGCAGCGCCGGAATGGATTTACTCGCCGCAATTGATGAAACACTCACAATTAAACCTGGTGAAATAAAGTTAGTAAAAACCGGAATTGCTTTCGCGCTTGAAAAAGGCTTCGAAGCGCAAGTTCGCCCACGCTCGGGACTAGCTTTAAAAAACGGAATCACAGTTTTAAACACCCCAGGAACCATTGACAGCGACTATCGCGGTGAAGTTTGCGTGATTTTAATTAATCACTCCCAAACCGATTTTGTAATCACCCGCGGCATGCGAATTGCCCAAGTCGTAATTGCGAAATATGAGCAAGCACAAGTTGTTGAAGTAGAAAACTTAGACGAAACTTTGCGTGGAACTGGAGGATTTGGATCTACCGGAACTAAATAAAAATGCCTCTCACCGAAAACCAAAAACAACGCTACCTCCGCAACACAATCTTGCCCGAAATCACCGAGGCCGGCCAAGCAAAACTTTTGCGCGCTCGTGTTTTGGTGATCGGTGCGGGCGGCCTTGGATCACCCATTTTGCTTTATTTAGCAGCGGCTGGAGTTGGAAATATTGGCGTGGTTGATGACGATGTGGTTGAGCTTTCTAACTTACAGCGCCAAGTGATTCACAATGTGAGTAATTTGAATCAGAAAAAAGTTGAAAGCGCCCGTGAAAAAATTTCCGCGCTAAATCCTGATGTAAATTTAGAAATTTTTGCTGAAAGAGCTAACGCCGAAAGCCTGAGAAAAATCAGCGCCAATTACGATTTTATTTTGGACGCCACCGACAATTTCCCCACCCGTTTTGTCATTAACCAAATTTGCTTTGAGCAAAAAAAACCATTAATTTTCGCCGCGGTGAAAGGTTTTTTGGGGCAAGTTTCAACCTTCAAATCTTACGAAAATTCCAATCCTTGTTACGCTTGTTTTAACCCAAATATTGTTGGTGCAGATTTCTCTCTTCCACTTTCCGAAAAAGGAATTTTAGGTTCAGTTGCAGGCACCACAGGCGCTCTGCAAGCCACCACGGCCATTAAAGAAATTTTAGAAATTGGCGAAAGTTTAGTTGGAAAAATTTTGATTTTTGATTTTCTAAAAAACGAATTCCGCAAAACCACTTTGAAAAAAAATCCAAACTGCAAAGTTTGTTCTAAGTAATCGAGCGCTTCATTTGACTTTCAAATTACCCCACCTAAAAAGCCGCGCTCATTTTTAAAATAATGAAACGACTGGAGAAGTGGCCGAGTGGTCAATGGCAACAGACTGTAAATCTGTCCGCGCAAGCGTTCGCAGGTTCAAATCCTGCCTTCTCCACCAACCTACGCTCTTCGAGCTACGGTTGGCAGGCCATCCTTTACGGGTGGCTCACAAAAATATCGAATATGTCTGAACTTAGCGGGCCCGCCCGCCGTAGCTTCAGCGTAGGCGGGTGTAGCTCAACGGTAGAGTTCCAGCCTTCCAAGCTGGCCGTGAGGGTTCGATTCCCTTCACCCGCTCCAAACTTTTCTCTTCAAAATCCCTTCCCAAAACATTTTCTACAGCTGTAGAAAATTGGCTTCTTTCCTTATAAATCGCGGCTTGAAGAAAACTCCCGATGTCATCCTGAGCTTGTCGAAGGATGATTCAAGGCACGGGCTAGAATCATCCTTCGACAAGCTCAGGATGACATCGAAAAATGGATGTAGCGAATCTTAAAAAACCTAATGCTTTTGAAATCTAGCTGTTGAACCTCGCTGACCCTTTTTTTTCAAAATTCAAAACAAAACCAAGTGTCACAAAAATTCAAAATCCATTCCAAATTTGCCCCCGCAGGTGATCAGCCGCAGGCGATTGACAAGTTGATTCGTGGCTTAGAAGAAAAAAAACAAGATCAGGTTTTGCTTGGAATTACGGGGTCCGGCAAAACTTTTACCATGGCAAATATTATTGAGCGCACGCAGCGCCCTGCAATGATTATGGCGCATAACAAAACTTTGGCGGCGCAGTTGTATGGCGAGATGAAAGAGTTTTTTCCAGAAAACGAAATTGGCTATTTCGTGTCGTTTTACGATTACTACCAACCTGAAGCCTACATTCCAAAGTCCGACACTTACATCGAAAAAGATTCGGCAATTAACGAACAAATCGACCGACTGCGCCACGTGGCAACCCGCGCTCTGTTTGAGCGCAGAGACACTATTGTCATTGCCTCAGTTTCATGCATTTACGGTATCGGCTCGCCAGAATTTTATTCGACAATGGTTTTGCGTCTGAAAGTTGGTGAAGAAATTAATCGCCAAAAACTTTTGCTGCGCCTTGTCGATCTGCAATACGAGCGCAACGACATTGCTTTTGAGCGTTGCTGTTTTCGTGTGCAGGGTGATGTGGTTGATATTTTTCCATCGCACGAAGATGAGCGCGCGTGGCGTATTTCAATGTTTGGCGACGAGATTGAAGAAATTACTGAGTTTGATCCTTTAACCGGCGAAACCTTCGCCAAACTCACCGACATCGCGCTTTACCCATCTTCGCACTACGTAACTCCCGCCGACACTTTGAAGGGCGCGATCATGCAAATTAAAAAAGATTTGGCAATTCGCGTGGCTGATTTGGAATCGCGCGGATTAATAGTTGAAGCCCAGCGTCTCAACCAGCGCACCACTTACGACATGGAAATGATGTTGGAAGTTGGCAGCTGCAAAGGCATCGAAAATTATTCGCGCTATTTAACTGGACGCCCAGCTGGCGCGTCTCCGCCAACGCTGTTTGAATATTTACCAAAAGACGCGCTGCTTTTTGTTGATGAAAGTCACGTTTCAGTTCCACAAATTGATGGTATGTACAAAGGCGATTTTGCGCGCAAAACAAATCTCACTGAACACGGCTTTCGCCTTTTAAGCGCGCTCGACAATCGCCCACTAAAATTCTCAGAGTGGGAAGCTTTTAAACCCCAAACTATTTACGTTTCAGCAACTCCGGGAAAATACGAAACTGCCAAAAATGACGGCGAATTAATTGAGCAAATTATTCGACCAACCGGTTTGCTTGACCCAGTTTGCGAGATTCGCCCGGCCGCAAAACAAGTGGCTGATTTGGTTGCAGAAGTTAAAGCAACCACCGAAAAAGGCTTTAGAACACTAGCTACAACCATCACTAAAAAAATGGCCGAAGATTTGGCAGATTATTTAAATGACGCTGGGATCAAAGCAGTTTACATGCACTCAGACATCGACACGCTTGATCGCATCGAGATCATTCAAGATTTGCGATTGGGAAAACATGATTGCTTGGTTGGGGTAAATTTACTGCGTGAAGGTTTGGATATTCCTGAATGTGCTTTGGTTGCAATTTTAGACGCCGACAAAGAAGGATTTTTACGCAACGAAACTTCGCTAATTCAAACAATTGGTCGCGCCGCAAGAAACTCAGAAAGCAAAGTTATTCTCTACGCCGACAAGCGCACCAAATCAATTGAGGCAGCACTTTCAACAACTGAGCGCAGAAGAAAAATTCAAATCGCTTACAACGAAAAACACGGAATTACGCCGACAACCACTTACAAAAAAATTGGCTCGGCTTTGTCAAATCTCTACACCAAAAAAACTAAGCCCGAAGATGAGGATGCGGTGCCAAAAAGAATTCCAACCGATCGCGAAATTGCTAATTTGAAAAAGGAAATGCTCGAAGCGGCATCGAATTTGGATTTTGAAAGAGCGACAAAAATTCGCGACGAGGTGCGGAGGATGGAAAGTTTACTGTTGATGCGGTAGATTTAGTTTTTACAACTTTTCTGATCATTCCAAAAAAACCGCTCCAGTCCCTACATCGGGTAACGTATGATTACGATACCCGTCCCACCTATTGCTGATTCATTGGCACCGCCGCCGGAACCTGTATTTGCTAATCCTGCCGCTGGGGTAGTGTGAGTAACGTAAGCACGAGTACCACCATTTCCGCCGCCGCCACCACCGCCACCACCGCCATTGCCACTTCCACCGCCAGCAACTACCAAAACATCACCAGTTTTAGCGGTTGGGCAGGTAAGAGTTTTTGTAGCTGTGGTGGCGATAAAAGTGTGAAGCTTGTAGGACGTGCCAGAAATCGTAACCGTGCTTTCATCGCCACCGCTACAATAAGAAGAAGTTGCTGAGCTGGTATTTGATGAAACCGCTAAAGAAGTAACGCCAGAAACAGTTGCTGAAACTTTACACAACAGCGTGTGACCCGCATCTGCAGCGACCGGAGTGTAGCTTGAAGAAGTAGCGCCTGAAATTGCCGCAGGAGTGCCGTCTGCCCACCACCATTGGTAAGTGTAGCTGGTTGGAGTTGGCGACCAAGTTCCAGTAGTGACCGTAAGAGCAGTGCCAACCTTTGCAGAGGTTGTAGAAAGCGCCGGAGCCAAACTATTAGCCGGAGGATTTATAACTGCCGAACTGGTATTTGATGAAACCGCTGAAGACGTGCCGCCAGAGGCTGATGCCACAACCTTACAAAGCAGAGTATGAGTCAAATCCGCAGAAACTGGGGTGTAACTTGAAGAAGTAGCGCCCGAAATTGCTGCAGGCGTACCGTCTGCCCACCACCATTGATAAGTGTAGCTAGTTGGAGTTGGCGACCAAGTTCCGGTAGTGACCGTGATTGCATTACCAACCCCCGGAGTTGTTGTGGAAAGCGCCGGAGCGACACTATTAACAGGAGGATTTGCAACTGCCGATGTCGTATTTGAAATAACCGCTGAAGAAAATGCGCTCGCGCCATTTTTTGCAGAAACTTTACACAACAGTGTGTGACCTGCATCCCCAGCCACCGGAGTATAACTTGAAGACGTGGCTCCTGAAATTGCCGCAGGAGTGCCGTCTGCCCACCACCATTGGTAAGTGTAGTTGGTTGGCGTTGGAGACCAAGTTCCAGTACTTGAAACACTGATTGAGGTACCAACTGTCGCAGAGCCGGTGGAAAGCGTTGGTGCCACACTATTGGCAGGCACTGATGGATCGCAACTTCCAGTAATTGTTGCAGCTATGTTTGAGGTACAGGTGTAGGATGGCACCGGAGAGGTGCTGGGCGCGTACCCTGAGGCACAAGGAGAAGAAAGTGCGGTTGCAGTTGCGCGGAAAGGGAGGCTAGTTTGGTCATTGAAACCAGGAACGCTGGTAATTGTGCAAGCAATTGCCGAACAAGTTCCAGCCGGATGCAGGTCTCCATTGTAACAGCTGTAAGAAACTGTACCGGAATATCCCAATGAACTGTCGCAAGTTAAATTTCCTGAACTTCCGTCATTTACTTGAGTTGGCGACGAAACTCCGGTCACAACAGAAGTTGAACAAGCATTGTCGCAGTTGGTATCGGTGACTACGCCATTAATACATGTCGGACTAGAATCGCGCAGAATTTTTCTTGTCCATTTTTTACCAGCATAATCTTCGATCGCCCTACTTTCTTCAATTTTTAAAGCCCTAGTAAAGATGACAATTTCGCCAATTTCTCCACGGTAAGATTTGCCAATCGCAAGACTGGTGATGCCAGAAAGTTGTGAGGTATCTGAGCTTTGCGCCGCCAACACTCCGTTGATGTAAGTTTTTTTTTCCGCTGGAGTCAGAAATGAAGGTGAAGATTCTTGGTTTTTCAACCGAGTCTTCATAAGCGCTAACATTTGAAGTGTAAGAATTAGAGCCTTGGGCATGAATTACTTTACCATTGAGGCTGTAGCCAAGCGCAAGTTTTGTGTTAGCTGCTCCGCTCGGTGAATCGCCTAGAAAATAGTTGTCGGAAGAGTTACTTTTTCTCTTTTCTAAAACGATAATTGTGTAATCGGTTTTATTTAAAAATGAGGCGTCATCTATTTGTAAGTAATTAGCGCTGGTTCCGTCAAATTCTACGGCATGAATGTAATTAATTGTATTAGCATATTTTGCACCGGATCCATTTACCGAGATAGATGCCTTGTCCGCTAAGACCTTAGAATCTTTCCAATTAGTGACGGCGTGACCATCAACCGCTTCACTGTCACTAAAGCTAGAATCCATACTGCTTTCTAGCCAGAGCGAGGTGTCTCTGATGCTACCTATTGGAGACGATGCCGTCATTGCCTGAGCAGTAGCGATGCGTGATTTTTTAATCATACCCTCAGCAACAAATACACCGGCAATCAGGATGCCAATTATCAAGATAGTTACAGCAACCTCAATGAGAGAGAAGGCCTTTATTTTTAGTGTCCTCTTAAGCATATTTTACTTTGAACTGATATTTTTAACAAAAAGATTGCCCGATCTTGAAATGCGCACGCCTCAATTATCAAGGCTATCGTTTATTTTTGCCCATAACTTCCAAGACGCTCTCAAAAATAGACTTTAGCGAAAGTGGATAAAAAGTTTGAAAAATTAAATCAGATCAAAAGACTGCGGCGCTGCCAGATTATTTGGCAGTTTAATCATGTGGCGGGGTAGCTCAGTCGGTAGAGCAACGGGATCATAATCCGCAGGTCGGGGGTTCAAATCCCTCTCCCGCTACCAGCCTTCGCTCTTACGAGCTTCGGCTGGCAGGCCATTTAGTTTTTCTTTAACGAAAAAAGTGAGTTTAGAAAAACTTATCCGTCGTAGCTTTAGCGAAGATGGATTAGCTAGCCAAAATCCAATCCCTCACCGCAACACTCGCAAGCCCAAGCCCACCCTCATAAAACGCATTCTCATCAACCACTCTCGCCATCGCTTCGCTCAGCGGAATCAATCCCTGACAGTGATGATTTATCTCGCCTAAAAAAATATTTTTGCCATCCCCCACCAAAATAAAATCGGCACCAAGCTCAAGTGCGTTGCGATATTTTTCACGTAATTCACCATTTAAAATTTTCAAAACTTGCGCGGTTTTAAAAAATAAATTCTCGATTTCAGCTTCTTGCAAAAGCATCACCGGCTGCGCCGTGGCACCACCCCCAGAATAAGCAGTAGTAAAATTTTTATCTTCCACTCGCAAACTTTTTCGAAAGGTTTGTCCGGCAACGTAAAAATCACCGCGAGAATTTTTTAAAATATTTACGCGAATGTCGCCCGACTCAATTCCTTCCAAAAAAGGCTGAACCAAAATTTTGTCATTGTAGAGCGCTTGTGCAATTGTGAAAATTTCAGTTTCACTCAACTCCTGCGCAGCTTGGTCGCTTTTGGCGTTTTGGGCGTAACACAAAATTTCAATGATTTTTTGCAGCTCTTTTTCGTCTAAATTATTTTTAATTCTGTGATTTTGCGCCGCACGCAACTCAGAAATTTTTTGCGATTTAATCGCCGCAAGATCCAAACCATCTGACACAAATTCTACAGCAAAAACTCCCAAAGATTGTGCCGAATTTTTTGGCTTAAAAACCAGCTTCACATCATTGCCGCTGTAAAGCTTTTGATATTCTTGCGACATTAATTTTAGCGCCAAAAAAAGACCTGTTTTTGCCAGCTCAAATTCTGCCGTTGGGGTGGCGATTTTTTCACCCAAAATGCGATTAATTTCTTGTGGCACTTCTTTGTCACCAAGATTGATCGGACAATTAAAAATATGTTTTGGGAAAAGTTTTTTTAATTGACCCAAAACCTCATTTACATCTACTTTGCCTACTGGTGGAAATGGCGATTTCATTGGCTCTAAACGCTGCACCACAAATTCAACTTCGCTTAATTTTAAAGATTCTAATTCAATTTTTTCTGGCAAAAATTCTGCAACTTTTTTCACCTTTAAGTTGTGTAATTTTTGCAGATTTTTTTCAGCAACAATGCGCATTATTTCTTCATTGCAGCTTTGATAATTTTTAATCAAAGCCTCGCAAAGAGCTTTATCGCCGGTTAGGTGAAATGTTAAAAATTCATTTAAGGGCAAAGAATTTTCTAAATTGTAAATGTAAACCTCATGCCCCAAAGCTACACAAGAAAGAATGTAAGCGAGGCTGGTGCTGCGCCCTAGAGCCATGAAAGAAAAAGGCTCATTAATGATGATCAGAATTTTCATTGGTGATTTTTAATTAGTGTGAAGATGAGGCGCTTGCAATTAACTTGCCCCACTTTTAGCCTGCCCGTCCCGCGACTAATTATTGAACTCATAAAAATCTCATAAGTCATGTCAAAAGAACTCTTACAAACTTCGCCTTTTTTCAGCGCGAACGTAGTTTTTATCAACGAACTTTATCAAAAATTTTTACAAGATCCCACTTCAGTTGACGCTTCTTGGGCTGAATTTTTTGCCGCTAATGGCGATGAAATCAAATCAATTGTTGGCGATTACAAAGGGCCAAGCTGGGCTTCTCGTAACGTTAAAGTTGTAAATGCCGAAGAGTTTGACATTTCTTCTAACACTAAAAAAGAAGTCGCTAAAAAAGATGCAAAAGCACTTCCAACTGTTGCCGGAGACAAAGATTTAAGCATACACGTTGCCAATTTAATTTTGGCTTTCAAAAGATTTGGTCACTTGGCAGCAAACCTTGATCCTCTTGGCCTTTTGGCAGTTAGAGCAGTTCCAGAAATCAATCCACAAGCTCACGGAATTACCGCCGCTGATTTAGAAAAAGAAGTTAATCTACACGGAATTTTAGGACTCAACAAAGCCAAAATTTCTCAGGTTCTAGAATATTTAACCTACATCTACACCAACAAAGTTGGCTCTGAGTTTGAGTATATTCGTGACGTTGAGCAAAAAGCATGGTTGGCTCGCGAGACAGAAAACACGATGCTTTCCGACATTGCCAAAGATGAAAAAATCAAAATTCTAAAAGAAGTAATCAGAACTGAAGGCTTTGAGCAATTTTTGCACAAACGCTTTCCAGGGGCTAAAAGATTTTCGGTTGAAGGTGGCGCTGCAGCAATGCCGTCAGTTGAAAAAATTATTGATGTTGCCGCTAAAGCCGGTGTCAAAAAAATCGTCATCGGCATGGCGCATCGTGGTCGCTTGAACACTTTAACTGGCATCATGGGCAAGCCTTACCACCAGATGATTTCTGAGTTTAAAGGAACACCGGGCATGCCCGAAGGCGTTACTAAATCGGGCGACGTGAAATATCACATGGGCTACGCCTCAACTCGTGAAATTGCTGGCAATAAAATTGACCTTTCTTTGGCTTTCAACCCATCGCATTTGGAAGCGGTAAACGTGGTTGCAGCTGGCCGCATCCGCGCTAAACAAGCACTTTACGGCGACGCTTCTGGTGAAAAAGCAATGGCGCTTTTAATTCACGGTGACGCCGCTTTCGCGGGTCAAGGTTCGGTTGCAGAAAGTTTAATGATGAATGGCGTGTCAGGCTACAACACTGGCGGCGTTATGCATTTGATTATTAACAACCAAATTGGTTTTACCGCCAACCCGTCAGATTCACGTTGCACCACTTACGCTTCTGACTTGGCCAAAGCAATTGATGCTCCGATTTTCCACGTTAATGGCGATGATGTTGAAGCTGTTGTAAAAGTTTCTGACATCGCCATGCGTTACCGCCAAGCATTTAAGAAAGACGTGGTAATCGATTTAATTTGCTACCGCAAATATGGTCACAATGAAGGTGACGAGCCGCTTTACACTCAACCGGTAATGTACACCAAAATCAAAGATCATCCAACTCTAGAAACAATTTATGCGAAAAAATTAATCGCAGAAAATGTTTTGTCAGAAGCTGATTACCAAAAATTATCCGCTGATTTTGACGCCATGCTTTCTGCCGAATTTGACAAAGCCGCTGACTACAAACCAAAAGAGGCTGATTGGTTGAAAGCTGACTGGAGTAAGATCAAAGACGGTGATACTTCGGTTGCAAAAACTGCCGTGACACAAAAAAATCTCAAAGAATTAATCGCAAAAACCACTGTGGTTCCGGCTGATTTTAACGCTAATCCAAAAATTCTCCGCCAGCTTGAAGCTAGAAAACAAGCGGTTGAATCAGGCAAAGATATTGATTGGGGTTGCGGCGAAGCTTTGGCTTTTGCTTCACTTCTTGCTGAAGGAACTCCAATTCGTCTAAGCGGACAAGATTCAGGACGCGGCACTTTCTCGCACCGTCACTCAATGTTGCACGACGCTTCAACTGGCGCGCGCTACAATATCTTTTCAACTTTTGCGCCAACCGCCAAATACGAAGTTTACGATTCAGTTCTTTCTGAATATGGCGTACTTGGTTTTGAATATGGCTACTCACTTTCAATGCCAAATGGTCTGACAATTTGGGAAGCGCAATTCGGCGATTTCGCTAACGGCGCGCAAATTATTTTCGACCAATTTATTGCTTCATCAGAAGTAAAATGGTTGAGAAAATCAAACCTCGTAATGCTACTGCCACACGGCTACGAAGGCCAAGGCCCTGAGCACTCTTCAGCTCGTTTGGAGCGTTGCTTGCAAGCTTGTGCTGATGAAAATTTGCGCGTTTGCAACATTACAACTCCAGCAAATTTCTTCCACGCTTTGCGCCGTCAAACTTTGAGCAAAGACCGCAAGCCTTTGGTGGTAATGTCACCAAAATCGCTGCTTCGTCACAAATTGGCGGTTTCAACTTTGAGTGATTTTTCTAATTTCACTTTCCGTCCTTTAATTTCTGAAACCGCTAAAATCGCGGCTGACGACAAGGTTCGCAAAGTTGTTCTCTGCACCGGAAAAATTTATTACGAATTGCTTGAAGCTCGCGAAGCCAAAAAAATCAACGACGTGGCGCTGGTTCGCTTAGAACAACTTTACCCTTTTCCAAAAGAAGAGTTGAAAGCTGAACTTAAAAAATACAAAAACGCCGAAATCGTTTGGTGCCAAGAAGAGCCAAAAAACATGGGCGCGTGGAAATTTGTCGATGATTTGATTGAAGAGTCTTTGATCGAAACTAAACACAAATCGGCACGACCAAAATATGCCGGAAGAATCGCTTGCGCTTCACCGGCAACAGGCTACGGCTCGTACCACGCTCGCGAACAAAAAGCGTTAATTGAAGAAGCTTTAAAATAAAAAAGTCATAGGTCCCCGAGCAAAGCGCTTTAGCGCGTCGTCGAGGGGCCCGAAGACAGGCCAGTTTTCAGGCCCCTCGACGACGGACTTCGTCCTTTGCTCGGGGACCTATTAAAAAAGAATTCCACTTTACCAACTTTAACAAAAAAATTTATGACCATCGAAATTAAAGTTCCCGCTCTTGGCGAATCAGTATCAGAAGCTGCAATTGCTAAGCTTCACAAAAAAGTTGGCGATTCAGTGAAAGCCGACGAATTAATTGTTGAGCTCGAAACCGACAAAGTAACTCTTGAAGTTAACGCCCCGTCAGACGGCGTGATTTCTGATTTGAAAGTTAAAGAAGGCGACAATGTTAAAGTTGGCGATTTGATCGCGATGATGTCTGCAGGTGGCGCGGCTGTTAAAGTTGCAGCTCCGGCGCAAAATGCTCAAGCAGCGGCTCCAACTCAAGGCGCAAACGCTTCGTTCCCTCTTTCTCCAGCACCAAAAAAATTGGCTGCCGAAAATAATGTCGACACTTCAAAACTTGCAGGATCTGGCAAAGACGGTCGCGTAACTAAAGGTGACGTGCTTGATGCAATCGCGGCTCCTACCGCGGCAGCGGCTCCGGCAGTTGCGGGCGCTAAACCAACTGAGCGCGTTAGAATGTCGAAACTACGCCAAAAAATTGCTGAACGTTTGAAAGAATCACAAAACACCGCAGCAATTCTAACCACTTTCAATGAAGTGGACATGACCGCTGTAATGGCGCTTCGCGGCGAATATAAAGACGCTTTCGAGAAAAAACACGGCGTTAAACTTGGCTTCATGTCTTTCTTCGTAAAAGCTTGTGTAACTGCGCTAAAAGAGCTTCCAGCCGTTAACGCTGAAATTGACGGCACTGACATTGTTTACAAAAATTTCTACGACATCGGTGTTGCGGTTGGATCTCCACAAGGCTTGGTAGTTCCGGTTCTACGTGACGCCAACTTGCTAAATCTTGCTCAAGTTGAAAAAGGAATTTCTGAACTTGGCGTTAAAGCCCGCGACGGTAAATTAACTTTGCCAGACTTGGCTGGAGCCACTTTCACCATTTCAAATGGCGGCGTTTACGGTTCATTAATGTCTACTCCAATCATCAACCCTCCACAATCAGCAATTCTTGGCATGCATAAAATCCAAGAGCGCGTAATGGTGGTTGGTGGCGAAATGAAAATCCGCCCAATGATGTATTTGGCGCTTTCTTACGACCACAGAATTATCGACGGCAAAGAAGCGGTGACCTTCCTTGTGAGAGTTAAAGAACTTCTTGAAGACCCGCGCCGCCTAGTGTTAGACCTATAATTTTTTAAAATTTAATCAGGATTCACATGTTATACTTACTTGCCGGAGTCGCAGTTTTAGCCTTTTTGTGTGCTTTCACAGTTGAACAACAAAGTGTTAAAATTGTTCAGAGGCTCGGCAAGTTTCTTAGAATCGCTCAGCCTGGTTTAAATTTTAAAATTCCTCTTCTTGATCAAGTTGCAGGCAGCCTTAGCCTTAGAGTCAACCAGCTTGATGTTAAGGTTGAAACCAAAACTGAAGACAACGTTTTCCTTCACGTTTTAGTTTCAGTGCAATTCTTCGTTGATCCAAACAAGGTTTACGAAGCCTTCTACAAGCTTGAAGATCCGTCTCGCCAAATCACTTCTTTCGTTTTTGACGTGGTGCGCGCCAAAGTTCCAAAAATCAAACTTGATGATGTTTTTGAGAAAAAAGACGACATCGCCGTTGCAGTAAAAGAAGAGCTTGAGCAAGTAATGTCAGACTTCGGCTACGGCATTGTTAAAACTTTGGTAACCGACATTGATCCTGACGCCAAAGTGAAAATCGCCATGAATGAAATCAACGCCGCGCAAAGAATGCGCGTGGTTGCCAGCGAAAAAGGTGAAGCGGAAAGAATCTTAAAAGTGAAATCAGCAGAAGCCGAAGCGCAAAGCAAAGCCCTACAAGGCAAAGGGATGGCCGACCAAAGAAAAGCAATCATTCAAGGTTTGAAAGAATCAGTTTCTGATTTCAAAGAATCACTTCCAAACACCACCGAACAAGATGTTTTGAACCTGATTTTAATGACCCAATATTTCGACACGATCAAAGATTTAGGCGCTTCTTCGCACAACAATACAATCATGATCCCACACTCTCCAAGCGCGGTTGGCGATATTTTGCAGCAGATTTCTAATTCAGTAATTATTGCGAATCAGGTTTCTAATGCGAATAGCAATTCGGCTGTAACTAAGGTTTAAAACCTCTAAAATTATTCCCACATTCTCAAATGCTACTCCTCTTCTTAAAATCAATTCTAATCGGCTTATCGGTTGCAATGCCAATCGGACCCATCTCTACCCTCGCAATTAAAAACTGCCTCACTCGCGGCTTTAAAATTGGCTTTGCCACCAGCTTTGGTGCCTCAATCACAGAAGGTTTTTACGGCTTTGTCGCAACAGGCGGATTAATTTTTATTTCCAAATTTCTCACAACCTACGTCTCAGAGGTAAAAATCATCAGCGGTGCAGCCTTGATTTTACTGGCTTGCTACGAAATCAAAACCGCCAATAAAATCAGCACCACCGAAATCAAAACCAAAGCCCGCGGCTTTTGGCACACCGTATTTTTCACCTCCTTCCTAACTCTCGGCAGCCCAATGACCATCGCGCTTTTCATTGGAGTCTTTGCCACAATGACGGGCACAGTTCTAACCACCCAAGAAATGGGAATCACTGTTTTAGGAATTTTCTTAGGCTCAGTAATCTGGGCCTTCGTAATGTGCGGCACCGTTGCCACCATTCGCCACAAACTTTCACAAACTTGGATGGCACGCGTCAAAATAATTTCCGGCGCAATCATTGGCAGCTTTGGCCTTTACGGAATAATCAGCGTTTTAGCCTAACATGCTTTTCATCTTTCTTCAAAGCTTCATCATCGGCCTGTCAATCGCGATGCCGATTGGCCCCATTGCAACTCTCTGCATTAAAAATTCTCTCGATCGCGGTTGGAAATTCGGCTTTGCCATTGGTCTTGGCGCTGCCCTTTCTGAAGGTTTTTACGGATTTGTCGCAGCTGGCGGCCTTGTTTTTGTTTCGCAATTTGCCAACCATTATCTTTTTGAAATAAAATTAATTGGCAGCTGCGCCCTAATGTTGATTGGCTTGGCAGAACTGCGCAACTTTCACAAATCGGAAAACAAAGAAATCAAAATGAAAAGACGCAGCTTCGTAAAAACCGCCGCCTTTTCCTGCGCTCTTTCTTTGACCAGCCCAATGACAATTATTTTTTTCGTCGGGGTTTTTGCCACAATCGGCGGCACCACTTTAACTAGCGCAAGTGCGGCTGTCACAGTTCTGGGAGTCTTCTGCGGTTCACTTTTTTGGTCGACAATTTTCTCTGCCGCCATTGCCAAAATGCGTCACAAAATTTCACAAAAATGGACCGCGCGCCTAAAATTAATTTCTGGCCTAATGATTTTCGGCTTTGGTTTTTACGCCTTTTTTGGCCTTTTTTAAAAATTGGACCATTGATTTTGCTGGTCAAAAGCCAATTTTCTACAGCTGTAGAAAATTCAAATTTCAGGAAATTTTGCTGATTTTTCCAATCTCTTTTAGCAATTCACCACGCCCCGAACTTTTGCGCCAAACCAAGCCAATTGTGCGTTTGGGAGCATTGGCAATTTCTACGTAAACAATTTTACCGTCTTTTTGCACCGCAATTTCCGGCATTAAAGTAATGCCAGCGCCCACCGCCACCATTTGCCGCAAGGTTTCCAAACTGCTCGCCTTAAAATCGTGCTGCTCAAAAGCACCAAGCATTGAGCAAAATTCTAAAGCCTGATTGCGCAAGCAGTGGCCGTCTTCCAAGAGCATTAGCTTTTGGCCTTTTAAATCTTTGGCGTGAATTTTTTTTGATTTAGCCAGCGCATGACCCTTAGAAAGAGCTAGTAGAAACGGCTCTTCAAAAATTTTTACAACTTCCAAAACTTCACTGGCAATTGGCAGCGCCACAAAGGCAGCGTCGATTTCGCCACTGTGCAATTTTTGCAAAAGCACCTCGGTTTTTTCTTCAACCAAAAGCAATTTTAACTGGGGAAATTTTTTAGAAATTTTGCCCACCACTTTCGGAAAAAAATAAGACGCCAAGGTTGGAAAAGCGCCAATCCTGAGCTCACCGCTAAATGGATCTTTGGAATTTTTGGCAATGTTTCTTAATTCTTCTGCCTCGCGCAAAATAATTTCGGCTTTTGCGACAATTTCTTTTCCCACCTTTGTCACCAAAAAATTTTTCTGCGAACGTTCAAAAATTTGCACACCAAGCTCATCTTCCAACTTTTTAATCTGCATGCTGAGAGTCGGTTGGCTGACAAAAGATTTCTCCGCGGCCCGCGCAAAATGCTGCTCTTTGGCCACCGACACTAAATATTTTAAATCTCGCAAGTTCATAGACAAAAGCTATTGGGTTAATCAAATCAATCGATTTTGCTTATTAAGAACCATTCCTACATTTCGCAACCAAGATTTTGGCGGAGTTGCCAAAATCAAAATTAAATCAGGAGAAAAAATGTTAGGAATCAAAGATACCTTCCCGCAATTCAACGGAAAAGCGGTTGTAACTAATGACGTGCACGACGCTTTCATCGACATCAGCAACGAAACCTACAAAGGAAAATGGCTGGTGATGTTTTTCTGGCCCAAAGATTTCACCTTTGTTTGCCCAACTGAAATTGCTGAGTTCGGCAAATTGAACGAACAATTTAAAGATCGCGATGCTCAGCTGATCGGCGCCAGCACAGATTCGGAGTTTGTTCACTTAGCTTGGCGCAGTCAAAAAGATGAATTGAAAAATTTACCCTTTCCGATGTTTGCCGATGTCAAACGCGATTTGTCGCAGGCGCTTGGAATTTTGGATAAGGATGAAGGTGTGGCGCAAAGAGCGACTTTCATCGTTGATCCACAAAGCGTTATTCGCTTTGTTTACGTTACTGATTTGAGTGTGGGCAGAAATCCGAGTGAAGTGCTTAGAGTTTTGGACGCGCTTCAAACAGATGAGCTTTGCCCATGCAATTGGAAGAAAGGAGATGAGGTGATTAAGGTTTAACAAATCACTTCCAGATCGTCTGGCCCCATCATAAGGGCGGGGTCCAGACGGACTATTGACAGAAAATAATTTTAACAAAAGGAGCAAAATGCAAAACTTAGAATCCCTAACAAAATCAATCCCCGAATACGCCCGCGACGTAAAAATAAACCTCCAAACCTTACTCAATACAGAAAACCAAACCCTAACCCAAAAACAAATTTTCGGCGCCGCGCTGGCCTCGGCTTACGCGACAAAAGAAAAAACTCTGATCAAAGTTTTGCAAAATGAAGCGCAAAATATTTTGTCAGAAGTTCAGCTTAAAGCCGTCAAAACCGCCTCAGCCTTAATGGCGATGAATAATATTTATTACCGCTTTTTGCATATCAGCGCCGATAAAGAATATTCACAATTGCCTGCGGGGCTTAGAATGAGAGGCATTTTGGATCACGGAATTGAAAAAATAGATTTCGAAATTTTCTCACTCGCAGTCTCAATTATAAACGGCTGCGGAATGTGTATTGACGCGCACGCAAATCAGTTGTTAAAACATGGCATGTCAAAATCTCAGATCCAAATGACTGCGAAAATCGCTGCGGTCGTAAACTCAGCAGCGCAAGTTTTAATAATCGAAAATCAGGAATAATTTATGAAAAATCATCAAACCGCCGCAAGTCTCGAAAAAACTTTAGCTAATTCTTATTTGCTGCAATTGAAACTGCAGAACTATCACTGGAACGTGGTTGGCCCACATTTCAAACCACTGCACGAATTATTCGGTGCTCAATATGAAGAGTTGTCGGTTTCAATTGATGAAATCGCCGAAAGATTGCGTGGGCTTGGAGCCAAAGTTGAAGCCACTTTTGAGCATTTTCAAAAATTGAGCAAAATCAAAA
Organism: uncultured Alphaproteobacteria bacterium; assembly: GCA_903898475.1. GTDB lineage: Bacteria > Pseudomonadota > Alphaproteobacteria > Rickettsiales > UBA1997 > UBA2645. The sequence goes on from CAIUFU010000125.1 coordinate 20,368, forward strand.
ACGGCGACAAAAATTTAAATAGTGACGCAATGATTAAAGATTTAATCGCCAGTCACGAAATTGTAGTTGCTGACCTGAAAGCGGGCACCAAAGCAGCGCAAGAAGAAGGAGATGAAGCTAGCGCAGATTTATTTATCAACAGAACTACTGCGCATGAAAAAGCGATTTGGATGCTGGTTTCGAGTTTGTAACTGAAGTAAAAATAAAAAAAGCCGATGGTGATTAAACTTCACCATCGGCTTTTAAATCACTTTGTTTTTCTGCTACCGATTTTGTAAGGCAAATTTAGTTAGTAACGAATAATAACAACGCCAGATCCGCCATTTTTTTGATCACTGAATCCACCACCACCACCACCACCTAGACCATTTGTTCCTGCAACTCCTGTTGCACCGCCGCCACCCGAACCCCCAGCTGCAGAATGCGCACCAGCACCGCCGCCACCGTATAAAACTCCAGAGCCAGTAATCGGAATACTAATACCAGAACCTCCAGCGCCACCTGTTTCTGGAGAACATATACCTGCACCTCCAGCACCACCTGCGCCACCACCGCCACTACCACCACAGCTTCCAGAAGGTGCTGTTCCAGCATTATTTCCATAAGCCGTTCCACCACCTGCAATACCACGAGTAGCTGTACCACCGGCACCTGATTGGGTACGAGCAGTACCTCCTCCTGACCCACCAGATGTGAAAGCTAGACCATATTGCGTACCGCCTCGCCCTCCACCATAAGCAGTCATTGTATCAAAAACCGAATCCGAACCAGCTGTGGTACTTGCAACACCACCAGCTCCCACTGTCACTGCATAAGAAGCTGCACTTAAACTATGACCTGTTTTGTAAACAACGCCACCACCCCCGCCACCACCACCATAATACCCGCCGCCGCCACCACCACCAACAACTAAAACCTGCACAGATGTTTTTGCACCAGCGCTTGTGCAGTTTAGTGTTCCGCTATTGAGAAACTTATGTATTACAGACCCAGGAACCGTAGTTGTATCAACGGAATCTCCACCCGTGCAGGCCTGAAGACAAGGCGTCGTAACAGAGATCGGCGTTCCTCCCGAGCATGTATAGCTAAGGGTTCCATAATATCCGCTGGCGTTACAATTTGTGCTAACTGTTCCAGGTAAAACCGTTGTTAATGTCGTACCACTTCCAGACGGAACTGTACATGCAAGTACACAAGTTCCTCCACCTCCAGACACATAGTTGTTGGCAAAATCGCAAGTACTGCACCCGCTCCCCGTATATCCCGTCGCGCAAGTACATTGCGAGATGTAAGTCGGAGTTCCACTGCTGCAGGTGAAGCTCGCAGTGCCTGTGTAATGAGCCACATCACATGTGCCACTTCCAGTTGATCCACTCGCCACATTAATCGCAGCAGAAACGCCAGTTGGAGTTACAGAGCAAGGAGTCGCAGCTGTGCAACTTCCCGTAACATTCGCAGTACCATTAACGCAAGTGTAGTTAACACTTCCCGCATAGTTAGCTTGGTTACAAGCAATTGAAGTTGAACTTGAAGTTGGAGAAACTGACGCAACCAATCCAGCAACAGAAATGCTGCAAGGAGACGCCGAAAGATCGCAGCCCGATTCAGTAATTGTATATCCAATGCATGAGCCACCAGATACTGCGCTTCTATTGATCGAGCGAGTCCATTTCTTACCAGCGTAATCTTCAATTGGTTGTCTTTCTTCTGGCTTCAAAGCACGGGCAAAAATCGCA
>CAIUFU010000126.1 GCA_903898475.1 uncultured Alphaproteobacteria bacterium
CTGCGAGAGAAAGCTCTCCACCTCTCTCGCAATGATTGAATTGGCGTTTGTGAGGTTGTTGCTTGTTCGGTAAGAAAGACTTAGGACGGGTTCTAAGAAATCCCCCTCAGAATGACTGAGGGGGATCTTAGAATTAAGAATCTTTCTTCTCGTCTTTCACTTCTTCATATTCCGCATCCATTACTTTTTCTGAAGAACCAGCGTCATGCGCGTGATTTTCTGTTGAAGCATTTTCAGCGCCACCAGCAGCTCCTTGGGTTGCTTGAGAAGCTTTGTAAATCGCTTCACCCAACTTCATTGAAGCTTGCATCAAAGCGTCAGTTGCGGCTTTTAATTCAGCAGCACTTGCATCAGTTTTAGCTGACAAATCTTTCACTTTTTGCACTTCAGCTTCAATTGCCACTTTAGTTTCTGCGTCAACTTTATCGCCATGTTCTTTCAAAGATTTTTCAGTTTCGTAAACTGCAGAATCAGCGTGGTTCTTGGCTTCAACGAATTCTTTTTTGGCTTTGTCGGCTTCGGCATTATCTTCCGCGTCTTTCACCATTTTTTTGATTTCGTCTTCAGACAAGCCGCCAGAAGATTGAATTCTGATTTGCTGCTCTTTGTTAGTTGCTTTGTCTTTTGCTGAAACTTTTACCACACCGTTGGAATCGATGTCGAAAATAACTTCGATTTGTGGAAGTCCTCTAGGCGCTGGAGCAATGCCTTCTAAGTTGAACTCGCCGAGCAATTTATTGTGAACTGCAATGTCGCGCTCGCCTTGGAAAACTTTAATTGTAACCGCAGTTTGGCTGTCCGCCGCAGTTGAAAATACTTGGCTTTTGTTAGTTGGAATTGTTGTGTTGCGATCAATTAAACGAGTGAAAACGCCACCCGCAGTTTCAATGCCAAGTGACAAAGGAGTAACGTCCAAAAGCACGATGTCTTTTACATCACCCTGTAAAACCGCACCTTGAATCGCCGCGCCAATCGCCACAACTTCATCAGGATTTACTGATTTATTTGGCTCTTTACCAAAAAGTTTTTTCACAGCTTCAATCACTTTCGGCATACGGCTCATGCCGCCAACCAAGATCACTTCGTGAATGTCAGAAGCTTTCAAGCCAGCATCTTGCAAAGCATTTTCGCAAGGTTTGATGGTGCGCTGAATTAAATCGTCAACTAGTTGCTCAAGCTTAGCGCGCGAAAGTTTAACGTTTAAGTGCTTAGGGCCAGTTGCGTCAGCAGTGATGTAAGGCAAATTGATTTCAGTTTCAGAAAGCGAAGAAAGCTCAATTTTTGCTTTTTCCGCAGCTTCTTTCAAACGTTGTAGCGCCATTGGATCTTTGCTAACGTCAACGCCTTGCTCTCTTTTAAATTCGTCAGTTAAGAATTTTAAAATTCTCATGTCGAAATCTTCACCACCCAAAAAGGTGTCGCCGTTGGTTGATTTAACTTCGAAAACGCCGTCGCCAATTTCAAGAATTGAAACGTCAAACGTGCCTCCCCCCAAATCGTAAACCGCAATTGTTTGGTTACCTTTTTTGTCGAAGCCATATGCCAAAGCTGCAGCAGTGGGTTCGTTGATAATACGAAGAACATCGAGGCCTGCGATCTTGCCGGCATCTTTAGTTGCTTGGCGTTGTGAGTCATTGAAATAGGCAGGAACCGTGATTACGGCTTTGTCAACTTTTTCACCCAAATAGCTTTCAGCAGTTTCTTTCATCTTCATCAAAGTGAAGGCAGAAATTTGGCTTGGAGAATATTTTTCACCTTTAACTTCAACCCATGCGTCGCCATTTGCAGACGGCACAATTTTGAAAGGTACCAACTCTTTGTCTTTAGCTGTAGTTGGGTCGTCATTTCTGCGGCCGATTAATCTTTTAATACCGAAAATGGTATTTTGTGGATTGGTCACCGCTTGTCTTTTTGCAGCAGCGCCAACAGTTTTTTCGCCACTGGCCAAGAAGCCAATGATTGAAGGCGTGGTGCGCACACCTTCAGAATTTTCAATTACTTTAGCAACTCCGCCTTCCATAATTGCGACGCAAGAGTTAGTGGTGCCGAGATCGATCCCGATTACTTTGTTGCTCATAAATTTAGTTTTGATTTTAGTAGTTAAAGAAAAGAAACGAGACCAGAATCGAATGACTCAAGGTCTCGCATAAAATTAAGCTTGAATTATGAGGGTCATTTAGGATTCGCTTTCGCGATTACAAGAGACTAAATTTCGTTAAAAAGAATCGATGGGAATGATTAAATTATTAGCAGCCTTACTTTTACTTGCGGGCCTTACGAATCATGCTTTGGCGAAAGATTACAAAATTGAAGAGTTACTGCAAATTGCTGAGCAAAATAGTTCGGTAAAAGCCGCTGAGCTTTCAGCAATCGCGCAAAAAAAATTCGCCAATCAGCAAAAATATTGGGACAATCCAACAGTCAGTTTGGGAAAAAATTCTAATCAAAAAAACTACAGCGTAAGTCAGGCAATCCCTTTTTACGGAAAGTTACAGAGTAAATACAATATCGAGGATGCGCAATTTCAGATTTTTGAAAATCAGCGCAATAATTTAGCGCTTTTTGCCAAAGCCGAAACCTTCGCTTTGCTTTACCAATATAAGGCTTTGCAGAAAAAAATTGAGTTAGCGCAAAAGCGTTTGGCGCGACTTTCTTTGGTGGATAAATATTTGTCGCACATTGTGCTTAGCTCTCCAACCCAGATCTCACAAGGCCGCATCACTAAAGATAAAATTAAATTAATTGAGCGTGATTTGATGAGATTGCGTAACCAGCTTTTTCAAACTTGGAATAAGGCTAATGTTTATTTGAGTCTCGAAAGTGAACCAAGCATTACTCTTAATTGGCTTGAAGAAAAAAATTACCAAGGAAAAAAATTATTCGTTGAAACAGCAATTGAAAATAATTTGGGGCTAAAAGAGCAGAAATTTTTGCTGCAAAAATACCGCTCGGAGTTGTCTTTTGCTAAGCTTGAAAAAATGCCAGATGTGAGCATTTCTGCAAATAAAGAAAAGGCCACACAAGCTTCAGGCGGAAGAGATTCCAATGGAGTTGGTCTGTCACTTTCGGTGCCACTTTTTAATCGTAATCAGGAAAAAATTTCGGGTGCAGAATCAAAAATAAAAGCTCAAGAATTTGAGTTTGATTTTCAAAAAAATCAGCTGACAAAAGAAGTGGCAAACGATGTTAATGAATTTGAAACCTCGCTCAAAATTGCCAAGAATTTTCCGGTGACAGAAATCGACAAAACCGTGGCGCGCCTGAATACCGCTAATAACGAATTCAAAAAAGGCATTTTAGATTTTATCACTTACATCGAGCTTGATTCGCAAGAATATCAAATCATCGATACTATCCTCGACACACAAGTTGATTTAGCGGCTTCTTACGCTGCTTTGATGACAAAAATCGGAACCTTCATTCTGCCAAAAAATGAGCAATAAATTAGAGAAATTTTTTAAAAAAATCCTAGAGCTGCGTTTCTACGTGCTTGTTTTATTTGGCTTCATCGCCTTGTTTGGATTTTATTCTTTTCAAAAAATTGCAATTGATGCCATTCCAGACATCACCAACAAGCAGGTGGTTGTAAATACTAAAACTTTTGGGATGGATCCAACCAAAGTTGAAAAATCTGTTACCTATCCAATTGAAGCTGAGCTTTACGGCGTTTCTGGTCTTCTCGAAATGCGCTCGCTTTCAAAATTTGGTCTGTCGCAAATCACGTTAATTTTTAAAGACGAAACCGACATTCACTTTGCGCGCAATCAAGTTTTGCAAAGAATTTCGGCGCTTGGCGATCAATTACCAGTTGGCATCAAGCCAGTTATCGCTCCGCTTACCACCGGCATTGGCGAAATTATTATTTACCGTGTTTTTAATTCTGAGGGCGCAAATGACTTAATGGAGTTGCGCACCGTCCAAGAGTTTCAAATTGCTCGCGAGTTAAAAAAAGTTAGTGGCGTTGCTGAAGTGGATACAATCGGCGGCTTCGAGCGCCAGTTACACCTAAACATCGATCCAAGAAAAATCACCAGCTATGGTATGACCGAGCGCAAGCTGATTGAGCAAATTCGTACCATCGGCGAAAATTCTGGCGGCGGCTACATTGAAAAAGATGGGCAGCAAAAAATCGTCCGCACTTTCTCAGGCCTAAAAAACTTTGAAGATGTGATGGATGTGCCGGTAAAAATCGATTACAGCGGCAAGGCATTGCCTTTGCGGCGAATTGTTGAAGTTAAGCAAGAGAATTCACAAAGACTGGGCGCCGCAACTTACAGCGGCAGCGAAGCGGTGCTTGGCACTGTAATGTTGCAATCAGGTGAAAATGCGCAGCAAGTTTTAACCAAAGTAAAAGCTGAAATTGCCAAATTTAATCAGCGCAGTGGAAGCACTAAAATTGAAATTCTTTACGACCGTCAGTTTCTGATTAACTCCACAATCAAAACCGTAATGCGCAATTTGGCGGAAGGAATTTTGTTGGTGGTTGGTGTTTTGTGTTTGGTTTTGGGCAATGTGCGCATTGGCTTAACTGTTGCCTCCAGCCTGCTATTTTGCATTTTTATTTTAAGCATTTGCATGAATGTTTTTGGCATTTCGGCAAATTTGATGAGCTTGGGAGCGCTTGATTTTGGCTTGCTGGTTGATTCTTCGGTGGTGTTAGTTGAGTTCTTCGTGACCAAAATGTACCTGACCAAAAACAAGGAAGAGAAGCTTGATTTAATCGCGAGCCTTTCAGCCCAAGTTGCTAAGCCAATATTTGTGGGCATTGCCATTATTATTTTGGTTTACGTGCCAATTTTAATGTTTTCTGGAATCGAGGGAAAAACCTTCCGGCCAATGGCAATTGCGGTAATTATTGCAATGCTTGCCAGTCTTTTTACCGCCTTCTTTTTAATGCCCGTTTTGTCTTATTTTTTTGTTGGCGAAGCGGTGCACGCAAAAAATAATTTCTTCGAAAAAATCTCAAATGCCTACGCCAAGTTGCTTGAGCGCGCATTGCAAAATGGTCGCAAAATAATTTTTAGCTGCGTGGCTTTTTTTGGTCTTTCGCTGGCTTTGTTGTTTTTTATTCCTTCAGATTTTTTGCCAAGTTTAAACGAAGGTGACATTGTTTACACCCTTGTTACTCCTGACGGCACCAGCCTTTCAAAAACTGTGGAATTGGCTAAAAATTTGGAATTGGCAATTAAAGACGAAAAAGAAATCGACAAAGTTTTTTCGCGAATTGGCACGGCACAATCTGGTTTAGACCCAATGCCGCAAAGCGCTGGTGACATCTTCGTAATTTTAAAACAAGACTACAAAAGTAGCGCGCGCGAAATTTCTAACCGACTTTTTGATAAGCTAAAAAGCCAAGCCTGCGACACTTGTCAAATCACTCACACTCAACCAATTGAAATGCGTTTTAACGAGATGCTAGAAGGCAGCAGAGCTGATTTGTCGCTTAGAATTTTTGGCGAAGATTTGAATGTTTTAATGGATGTGACCAAAAAAATTAAAATGCTTTTGCAAACAGAAGCAGCAGCAAAAGAAGTTGAGGAAGATTTTATCAACTCAATCCACAAAGGCTTCTTCGTTGATGTGGCGCCTAACTACCAAGAAATTGCCAAACACCAAATTAAAATTTCTGATGTGAATGACGACCTAGCAAACGCAATGGCGGGTATGGAAGTGGGCAAGTTTTACGCTACCGAATTTCCAATCTCGATTGTGTTGCATTTAAGCGAAGAAAATCGCGATCAGTTAAATTCAATCAGAGACATTCCCGTAGGGCTGGCAGATGGTGGAAACTTTGCTTTGTCTCAGGTTGCACAAGTTTCTGAAAGCCAAGATGTCAGCTCAATTCCGCGCATTTTTGGCAAAAGATATTCCGGTCTTTCAATTTATTTGAAAAACACCGACTACGCCAATTTTATTAAAAAAGCTGAAAGAGAAATTGCCCAAAATAAAATTTTGCCCGAAGGCTACAGCCTTGTTTGGGGTGGCAGGTTTGAAAATTTAGAAAGCGCTAAAAAGCAAATTTTTACCATCATTCCGCTAATCATTTTTCTGATTTTCTTCATTCTCTACAAAATGTTTGGCAGTGCCAAAGAAGTTTTGGTGGTGTTTTCATCCGTGCCATTCGCGCTTAGCGGCGGCATTGTGCTTTTGTTTTTGTGCCAAATTCCAATCACCATTTCGGTTTACATTGGCTTCATTGCGTTGATTGGAATCAGTTTGCTCAACTCAATAATTTTGATTAACAGTCTCAAAGAAGTCTCTGATATCAAGGCGGCGTGCCTTTCAAGATTTCGTCCAATTTTAATGACAGCGGTAGTAGCAAGTCTCGGCTTTTTGCCAATGGCTTTCGGCCACGGCATCGGCGCTGAAGTGCAACAACCAATCGCAATCACGGTGATTGGCGGCATTGTTAGCTCAACTGTTGCGACTTTGATTTTGAGTCCCGTTTTAATTCGCAGGTTTTTGGGGCGTTAAATAGTGAGACAAATTGTCTCATTTGCAGAAATTCTTTTGATAAAAAGATAACAAGCGGCCTTTCTGTTGTTGTTTCTTGTACAACAACAATTTTTACCTCTTTATGTCTAGATCAAATCCCGCCGCCGCTTACGATATTGAAAATCAGCAATCAGAAGAGCCGCGCCAAGCTGAATCAAACTTTGATGAATCGGCGCCCCTGATTAGCCAAACAAGCATGGAAGATTTTTTTACCCAAACTTCAAAAAGCCTTTTTGAAATGTGTCGCGACGAAAAATGGAGAGTTGCTGATGGATTTTTAAATGCATCTCTCGGCGGTGCCTTTGTTGGCATGAGCACCATGCAAGAAGTGGCAGATAGTCAAGGCATGATGGCAATTCACGCGGTTCTTGGTGGCGTGGTAAGTGCAAAAATAATAAGAACTTTGGCCGAAGCTGGAAACTCAATTTACTACAGAAACAGCAATCTTACAGAATCTGCGGTTGAAATTAATCTGTTTAAAAAGCTTGCCGAATTAAGCGGCAAAACTTCTTGCGAGCCTTTGATTGAAGCAATAAATCAGGCTCTTGAAAAAAGTGGTGCGCCATCAATTTCAGAAGATGTTTTGGGTTTTTTAAAAGAAGATCCGCAAGCAAAGAATTTCGTAAGCTTAACCGAAAAAGTTAGCGAAATTAGCAATTACAAAATTTTGGCCTTGTCTGCAGTTTTAGGAATTGCCTGCACCGCTGCCGGAGCCGCTTCAATGGCCTTAACTTTAAATTCAACGCCAGCAGCAATTGCCACAGGGCTTGGATTGGCAACCAGTTCAATTGCAAGCTCAAGTCTCAATGCAGCAGCAGCAAGCCCGCACAACATAGCAGACAACACTTACAAAGCCATAAAGGCGGTAAATGAAAAGTTTTTTACTCAGCTAAAAGAAGATGTTGAGGCGGGGTTTGATTTGCCAGAAAACTTGGAAGAGCTTAGAGAAGAAGCCAGACAAAAAAGCAGTCGTGGCTTAAAAACAACCTCGTCAGCAAAAGTTGCCATTTCTGATATTGAGTTGACGGTCTAGCTTTCCAATAAGCTAAAATGTGCTGCCACGTCGTGAACGCGCAGAAAATCGACGTTTTTTTGTAGCAAATATTTTGACACCACCAAGGTTTTTTCAGCGCGGTCGCCTTCGATTTTTATCGCTTCGAGGAAGCTTTTTTTTGAATGTCCAACATAAAGCGGCAGGCCTAAAACCCTGAAGGCGTCGATGTTTTTCAGAACTCGAATTGACTGCAACGCATCTTTGCCAAAACCAATTCCCACGTCAAAAATCAGCTGTGATTTTTTAACATTTTTTTGCTGTAAATAAGAAATTTTTTCTTCGCTCCAGCGCAACATTTCGCGAATTAAATTAATGTTGCGATTAACCAGCGCGCCTTCAACCGCAGGGATTGCGGCGTGGTGCATCAAAACCGTTTCAACATTTTTTGCGGCAATGAAATTTACAATTCTTTCGTCACTTAAACCCGTCACGTCGTTAACCACGTCAACGCCCAATTCCCAGGCTTTTACGAGGGTTTCAAAGTGGTAAGAATCAATGCTGGTTTTGATTTTTTTTTGCGATTTTTTTACCTCAGAAATTACGGCGGGAAGAATTTTTGTCAGACGGCGCCACTCTTCTTGAGGCCCAATTGGCGTAGCTTGCGGGCGGGTTGATTCGGCACCAATGTCAATTACATCTGCGCCTTCGGCGATTAGTTTTTTTAGGTGAGTTAGTGCGGTTTCTAGCGAATCAAACTTTCCGCCGTCAGAAAATGAGTCGGGCGTGACGTTTAAAATTCCAACAATTTTTGTCATTTTTTGGTGAAATTTGAATTGTGCGCACAGCGCGCAAAATTGGCTTTTGATCAGTAAAATCGGGGGTTTACCATTTTCTTTCAAACTTTTTGCGCAAAATAACCGCAACCAAATTAAACAAAATTAAAAACCCTAAAAGCACCAAAATCGCCGCGGCAGTTTTTTCGGCAAAACCCATTTCAGGAGAATCAGACCACAAATAAATTTGCACCGGCAGCACAGTTGTTGGGTCGGAAAAACCCTGCGGAATGTCGGCAATAAAGGCGACCATGCCGATCATCAAGAGTGGTGCGGTTTCGCCAAGGGCGCGCGAAATTGCTAGAATTGTGCCCGTCATGATTCCCGGAATAGAAAGTGGCAAAAGATGGTGCAAAGTGATTTGCATTTTTGAGGCGCCAAGTGCTGCAGCACCGTCACGAATTGAACTTGGAATTGAGCGAATGGTGTTGCGAGTAGCAATAATAATCACCGGCAAAACCAGCATGAAAAGCGTCATCCCACCCACCAAACTTGAAGAGCGCGGTAGGTTCATGAATTGTAAATATACCGTAAGCCCGAGCAAGCCGTAGATGATTGAAGGAATGGCGGCAAGGTTGTTAATGCTGATTTCAATAATGTCGGTGAGGCGGTTTTTGGCGGCGAATTCTTCCAAATAAAAAGCACACATTACGCCGATTGGAAAAGCGAAACTTAAGAAAATTAACATTACCAAAATCGAACCAGTTAACCCTGCCCCGATGCCGGCAATTTCTGGCTCGCGCGAGTCGGCAAATTCAAAGAATTTTAGGTTTAAGATTTTGCGCATTTGGCTGTGGCTCGACAAATCTTCCAACCAAGCAATTTGCTTTTCATTGAGCGAAGAATTGTTTTTGTGCTTAAAAAACATGTCAGATTTTGACGAAGCGCTAAGCCAGAAAGGCGAGACTTTGCCGAGCAATTCGGGATTTTTTTCTAGCTGCTTTTTCAAATCCAAATTCGCCACTTTGCTTAAAATTTGGTAGAGTGAATTTTTTTCTGCAAGCGACTCAGCCTCAGGAAAACGCGCCTTCAAGCCATCTTTAATTGCTTGGCGGTAATCGAGAGTTTCCAAATTATTTTCGGCACTCAAATCAAGCGTCAGAGAAATTTCAGTGCGCCAAAAAGCACCGCTACTTTTGGTTAGAATCATCCCAAAAAGCATTACTAAAAATGCTAATGAGAAGCCAATTGCCAACATTCCAAAAAGTTTAAACTTTGTTTCTGAAGCGTGACGTTTTTTAAGATTTTTGATTTTAGATTTTTTCATTTTTTAAATTTTTTTCGCGTGATTTTCTAAGAAATTAAAAAAAATTTAATTTATTTAACTGGTTTTTTGTCAATACAGAGTCTTGATACAAAAGGATTCGCGGAGAGTTATTAACCAATTTTAATGACAAAAACGCTCATTTAAATTTTTGATTGGTCAATAAAATATCGAGTCCATTTCTTCTCCCCTCTTTTGTAAATTGATTTTCTTTCGACCATTTTATTAAGCATTCTTCTCAGTTTTCTGAGTACAATTTCTTTGCCAATTCTTTGGTGTATTTCGCTGACGGATGAGGGTTGGTAAATACTGATGTCGCGATAAATTAATTCTTCCAACCTATGATCTTCAATGCCCTTGAGACTAGTTTGGCCTTTAAAATTGTTATTCTTCAAAAATTCTGGGTTCACAAAATATTCTACCGCCTTGGTTTTACCCCTCGAACAAATGATTCCTAAATTTTGCAGATTACCCAGCCACTGGGTCGTAGGGTTGTTTGAGGGAGAGACGTCTAGGTTAAGTTTTTTAACAAACTCTAGTGCTGAAAGTGAGTTATTTTCTGC
>CAIUFU010000127.1 GCA_903898475.1 uncultured Alphaproteobacteria bacterium
AGCACCGAGATCTCAATCTGTATTCAATCCATCTCCCAATTGCAGCCCTCCGCCAGCTATTGAACAGCTGCAACGAGATTACCCAGCAGCAATGCTACGAAACAGAAACACTCACCGAGGCGCTAGCGGGGAGAAATCCGTTCCAAATTACACCAACGGTTTACCATTTCCTCCCAGCGTTGGGGCTAAAACCTCTTTTGGTGTCCCCCTTTCTAATAGCTATTCTTACGGAACATACTCGCCACCTCCTGTATCTCATGATTTGGATACAACCAACAGTCGTTATCCTTCTCTAACAAGCTCATCTTCTGGAAATTACCGAGGAATAAGCAGTATGAGCGCAGGACGTAAAGAAATCTACGAACATACAAAAACGTCAAGAGATGACGATTCGCCTGAAAATTATCACCCTTACAGCCATTCTACAGAAGTCAGAAGACCTTGGTCTGCTAGTCGAAATACCTCCAATGATCCTGATTCTAAAGGTAGCTTTGATCTTCAATCTAGCTTGGATTTAATTAAGAGGAACGATACTTTGCTAGAGACAGAAAGACAACGCCAAGCTGCAAAAGAAATACAAAAATCTGAAAAAAAGAAAACTCCTGAACGCAAAGTTTCTGACGGCACGCCAGGAAAGACATTTTCCAGCCCGAGAACCTCCACACCACTTACTGGTGCAAAACCACCTTCAGAGCGGATTCCAGATCTTACTCTAATAGATAGAACGCTCAATGCAGGTCATCGCTTTCCGAAAGAGGTATCCCACGAAGCTCGAGACGAGTTATTGAATCGCAGTCGTGATCCTAACCATTTCTTACACAGCGGCGTCGGATCTCCTCCTAGAAATGAAACACAAATACGACGCATCGATCGAGAAGAAGAGGCGGCAGTAAAGCTTTTGGATGCTGGTAAACCTAAGTCACCAGACGACAAATCTCATTTGTAAAAATCAAAGCCCTAAAGCAGGACGGGATTTGCAATCCCGTCCTAATTTTTAAACGGTAGAAATGAACGTGTGGACTGGGTTACAAACCAAGTCCAGCGTCAGGACATTTATTCTCAAGCTTCCATCCGCACCGCCCACCCCTCATCAAGCAACATCTGATTCAAATAAACTCCAACATCGGCAACTTCTTGCGGGTCAATTTCCGCCTCACCTTTTGGCGGCAAAAAAACATCGCAAACGTAGCGGCCGTAGATGTCAACTTTGCTCGTTTTGATGATTAAAAACGGCAAGCCCTGCAAAATTTTTGTCAAAGCCTGAGCGCTTTTTTTGCCTTCCGCAGTCGCCATTTCGGCTGCATTAATGCCGCGCAGGCGCAAAATTTCTTCGTGAAAAATTTTAAAACCCAAATCCAAAACCACATGCAGCGTGTCGCCGTCAACCACGCGAGTAAGGTAAGCTTTGTAAATATTAATTTTGCGCGGAGTTAGTTCCGATTTTTTCAACGAGTAGTTTTCATTTTTTTTCGCCACATCAACAATCTCCGCACCCTTCTTTGGCCGGCTTTCTTCGAGCTTGTGAAAAATTTTAAAACCGCAATCAATGAAAGTTTCGTCACTAATTTCAAGCTTCACCAACGAGTAAGAAAATAATTTTCCCCGCAGTGGCGACAGCCTTTTGAGATTTGTCGCCACGGGATTTGCCGCCTTTTTGGCACGGATTTTTGCAATGTTGCTTTCAACGGTTTTTAGTTTGATTGCTTCTTGCTGCAGCTCGTCACTGTCCCAACTATTTTGCTTGGTTAACTCTTCCAAATATTTTCTTTCGCCACTTTTTTTAATGCCCGCCAAAACGCGGTAATGGCTCCAGTTCAAGTGCGAATCATCTTTGGGTAATTGCGGGTAAGATCTGTAGAAGCTGCGCATTTTGTAGAGCACGGTTTTACTAACCAGAATGTCTTGTTCCAACTTTGCAATCAGTCTTTCTCCGTATTCAGCACGAGTATTTTTTGACAAATGCTGTTCAATTACTTTTCCGATTTGCCACGCCATTACTACTTTTTCTCGAGTAACAGTTTCAACAATTTCACTCTGCGCTTTTTTGATGTGTGTCTGAATTTCTGACAAAATTTTTACGTAATCGCCTTCGTTAATTTCGACAGCCGATTGGTTAATCTTCAGTTTTTTTTCTGCCATTTTTGATTAGTTTTTCTGAATTGTTGCCGCCGGCGGCAACAATGTTGGGATTTTTGTCGATTCAGTGAAATCAAGGGTTTGTGATGGGTTGGTCGTGAAAATTTGGGTTTTGAAAATTAAATTGTGGCTGTGAATAATCACCCCAGCCCCTCCTTGAAAAGGAGGGGCTTTTAGTTCGAGCTCGGTTTCGAGTACTCCCCTCCTTTTCAAGGAGGGGTTGGGGTGATTATTCAAGAACTCGATTAACTTTTTACCTACTCCTCCGAATTCAGGTGAATCAACGCCCAAGTGTATTCGCTAATTCTACGATCCAAATCCATCCAATCATCCGCCAATTCACCCTCTTCACAAATCGTCAAAGTCACCGGAATGTAATTAATCAAAGTGTCGGAATTAACACACTTTGTAAAGATTTTGCCGACTTTGAAAAACTGGTAGTCGTAAGACGCCACACCCCATTCTAGCTTGCTGTGGTAAGAAAGGAAATTGTGCACTTCTTTGCCAAAAATTTGGCTGTGCACCAGCTTCAATTCATTTTTTTGCTTGGTGCTTAGGTTCTCTAAATTGTCGAGAGTTTTAGCGTTTATTTTGCGCATTTGCGGCAAAACTTTTTTCATGTATTTGTTGAGAGATTTTGTGTTTTGCTCAGCAGCGGCTTTGTTTGAAACCTTAACGTAAGTTTCGCGATTGCGCTCAATGCCGTATCTTTTCAACTCTTCCAAATAGCTCGGCAGACGAAAACTAATCATCACGGTGTTGCGAAAATGCGGGTTGTCGCTGCGCAAGAAATTTTGTTTTTCTTCGCATTTTTGTAGCAAGAATTTCAGTTCAGAATTGCCATCTTTGCCAAAGTCATTGACGTCGCGCACCAAATCTAACACATCCATTTCAGCGGGATTTTTTTCGTCGTAAAAACAGTAATCCTTCGGTGCTTTGAGTAGCAGGCTTTTGCTGTCGTAATTAAAAACAATCGCGCCCTGTTTGGCTTTGTTAGCTTTGTAGGCTTTGATGGTTTGGCAAGATGAGGCAAATAAAAGGAAAAAAGGCAGAGCTAGTTTGGTGAGGAAAGACGCTGTTTTCATGGGGAGGAGGGATTGGTTGTTAGTTCAAGTTTTTGTTGGGTTAATCAATGTCACAGCAAAATCATTTTGCAACTTTTGACTTAGGAATTTTTTGTTTTTTTTGAAGTGTGGTCAAAAAAATAAAAGTAGAAAAAAACTACCCAACAAAAAACCCCGCCCAAATTTTTGGACGGGGTTTTTATTTTTTAGCCAATCGTTTCCGATCAACTATTCTTTGATCATTTTTGATTCTTTGAAATATCTCAAAGCACCTGGGTGAAGAGGAGCAGAGTTACCTTCTCTAACCATATCTTCTTTTTTCAAAGAAGAGAAAACTGGGTGTAGAGTTTTGAAGTTGTCGAAGTTTTCAAACACCGCTTTGGTGATGTTATAAACCACGTCAGCGTTAGTTTTTTCAGAAGTTACAAGGCTTGCTTTAACACCGAAAGTTTCGATGTTGCCTGGGTTACCAGCGTACATTCCACCTGGGATGATCGCTTTTACGTAGAAAGAGTTAGTTTGGATTAGCTTGTCGATTGACTCACGATCGATTGAAATAATTCTAACTTTACACGCTTGAGTTGCTTCTTGCAAAACACCATTTGGGTTTCCTGAAGCGTAAATCATTACGTCAATTTTACCGTCACACAAAGCTCTTGGTTGCTCAGATGGTTGCAAGTAAGTCACTGCAGAGAAGGTTTGTTTAGTCCAACCTTTAGCGGCCATTAAAACTTCCATTGTGGCGTACATTCCTGAACCTTGAGGGCCAAAGTTGATTCTTTTACCAACCATGTCGTCAGTTTTTTTGATGTCTGATTTTTCTAAAACTGCCATTGTGAAGGTTTCAGAGTAAAGAGAGAAAACTGAGCGTAATTCTTTGAAAGGTTTTTGGTCAGCGAAAAATCCAGTGCCGTTGTAAGCGTGATACTGCCAGTCTGATTGAGAAATACCGAAGTCAATCGCGCCATTACGGATGGCATTTAAGTTTGAAACAGAACCGCCGGTTGATTCAACTGAACATCTAATTCCGTGCTCTTTTCTACCACGATTAAGAAGGCGGCAAATCGCGCCACCAGCGGGGTAGTAAACACCTGTAATCGCACCAGTTCCAATGGAAACATATTTAGTTGCTGCAAATGACTCGGTGGCAAAAGCTAACAAAGTCGAGCAAATAATTGCGATCGAAAGTGATTTTTTCATTTTGTTGTTTGGAAAATTTAAGAGGGAAATTTGTGAACTTGGTAAGCAAATATTTTGAGCTAAAATTCGTTTCTATTTTTAAAAGTCAAAATGAATTTTCTTGAGGAAAGCTGTCGGGGTTTCTGGCAATAAAAATTTTGACATTAAAAAAACCAGTGACTAAGTATTTTCCCCGAAATCTCGATTAGCGATTTTAAAGAAATTCAACTCAGACTTGTCCGCATTTTTGCGATCACAATCTCTACCGCCACCACAACCTCTCTAACCCTAACAATTAATAGAATTTAATATGAAACTTTGGCAACAAGTCCTTGTTGGGCTGATCTTGGGCGTAATTTCTGGTATTGTTTTAGGTGAAAAAGCAGCTGGCTTAAAAATTTTCGGCACCATCTTCATCAACCTAATCAAAATGGTAATTGTGCCTTTGATTTTCTTCGCCCTTCTTTCAGGAATCACTTCAATGCATGGCCAAGGCAATTTCACCAGAGTTGGTTTGAAAGGTTTCGCAAGTTACATTCTAACTGCAATTTTCGCTGTAATCATCGGCCTTACTGCAGGCATCGTTTTCCATCCAGGAACCGGCGTTGATTTGCACATGATTCTTGAAACCAGCGGTCAAGCAACTGCTGCAACCGCTACCAAAGCTCCACCAACCATCACTGAATTCTTGCTTGGATTAATTCCGACCAATCCAATCAACGCGATGGCTAATGACAATTTCTTGCAAATCATCATTTTCTCAATTTTCACCGGCATCGTAATCAACATGCTTGGTGACAAAACCAAAGCTTTGAAAGAAGTGATTTTCTCTGCTTCACAAGTTTCTTTCAAAATGATCGAAATCATCATCAAACTAGCACCTCTTGGTGTGTTTGGTTTTATTTCTTGGATCATCGGAACTCAAGGCATGGACATTCTCGAAGCCCTAGCAAAATTGATGCTAGCAGTTTTGGCTGCCTGCGCTTTCCAATACATTGTATTTGGTTTCATGATCTTGATTTTCGCTCGCATGTCGCCTCTTCCTTTCTACCGCAAAATCTTGCTTACCCAATCAATCGCTTTTGCAACAAGCAGCAGCAAAGCCACGCTTTCAACTGCCATGGGTCAATTGCAAGAAAGAATGGGCGTTTCTAAAACCAACTCCAATTTCTTGATGCCTCTTGGCGTGTGCATCAACATGGATGGCACGGCAATTTACCTTGGCATCTGCGCATTATTTTTCGCTCAAGCTTACGGCATTGACCTAACCATGCAAAATTACATGATGCTTGTCATGACTTGCACTCTTGGTTCAATTGGTGCCGCCGGCATTCCAAGCGGTTCAATCATTTTCATGAGCATGGTGCTTACTTCAGTTGGTTTGCCAATCGAAGGCATTGGCATAATCCTTGGTGTTGACAGAATCTTGGACATGGTAAGAACCACCATCAACATCACTGGCGACAGTGCAATCACTCTAATAGTTGACAAATCTGAAGGTTCTCTTGATGAAAAAACTTACTACTCAAAATAGCTTTAAAGCACGTCTTAAAGCAGTAACTAGCTACGCAAGTTTGATTACTTGCGTAGCTTTTTATTTTGTCGCAAGCCCAGCGCTTGCCGCAGAAAAAAAATTCGATGAATATCGCAGTGATCTCGAGCAAATCGAAACCTACCTCAACAACATCCACAACCTAACCGCCAAATTTATTCAAGAAACTTCCGACGGCAATGTCTCGGAAGGCAAATTTTACTTGGCGCGCCCAGGCAAAATGCGCATTGAATATTTAGCCCAGCCAAAAATCGTCATTGCGGTGAACGGCTCAGTACTTTCTTATTTTGACGTTGAGCTTGATGAAATCTCGCGCCTCAGCACCAACACAACTCCGGCGTCTTTCCTAACTCGCGAGAATATTTCCTTTTCTGCCAAAGATGTTGAAATCACCAATGTCAAAAAAACTGCCAGCCAAATCAAAGTTTCGGTGATGAAAAAAAATCGCAAAGAAGCCGGAGAATTTAGTTTGATTTTTGCCACCAATCCACTGCGCTTCATCAAAATGGAAGTCAAAAACGACCTCGACCAAATCGTTGGCGTCACGCTTTCTGACATTGATTTCAGGAGCCCGATTTCTGACAAAATGTTCGTCATCAAAAAATCATCCAACTAGTTAATGGCCGTCTCATTTGATTCCAAAAACAGTAAAAAACGTCGCGTCATTAGCGAAATTAACATCACGCCTTTCGTTGATGTGCTTTTAGTTTTGTTGATTATTTTTATGGTTGCAGCTCCAATGATGACAAGCTCAATCAACATCGATCTTCCAAAAGGTGCTGCAACTCCATCCAATGAAAAAATCCAACCTATTTCTATTTCGGTAAAATCAGACGGTTCAATTTTTTTACAAGACGAGTCTATAAAACTCGCCACTATTCCCTCGCGACTTTTACAAATCACCGGCAATAATTTAAGCAATAAAATTTACGTTCGCGCTGACAAAAATCTCGATTACGGCCGCGTCATGGAAGTGGTGCGCACTGTCAGCCTCGCCGGATTTAACCAAGTGTCTCTTGCAACAGAATTGGCTCAATGATTAAGAACCTTCTCTACTCGCTATTTCTGCACTTTCTGCTGCTGCTTGGCATTTACGCCAATTTTAATTTGAAAGAAGTTGACGAAAGCAAAACCACCGAAATCGCGGTTAGTTTGATCTCGCTAAATGGCAGCGAAAATTCTAGTAACACCAAGCCAAGCGCTGAAGTCAAAGAGGAAGCTCAAGCAAAACCAGTTAAAAAAATAAAAGTAAAAGCTGCGGCTAGTTCCGACAAAAAATCGAAAAAAAATCAGGTCAAAGAAGTTCAGAAAAAATTAACCAAATCAAAAGCTGCCAAGGCTGTAGCCAAGCCAATTACAGAAGAAAGTTCTGAAGAATTTAAACCTCAAGAAGTTGCCAAAGAAATTCCCAAAGAAGTCAGCAAACCGCAAGAAGATGAAGAGGTAAATAAAAATCACGACGCCGAAGAACACGCCACTTCCAACAAAGAAAAAGATTTGGGCGCCGAGAAAAAAATCGACAAAAATACTGAAGAAAGCGAAGCCAAAACTGCCGCCAAAGATTCTGCCAACATGGCCAGCAACATCGAAACTCTCGATCTCTCAGCGCGCGAAAAATTCAACATTCAGTCGCAACTAAAAAGATGCTACAATCGCGCCGTTGATGAAACCAAGCTGGAGAGCAATTTGCGCATTGTAGTTAAAGCCCATGTCAGCGAAGAAGGCTACATTGATTCTGATTTGAATGATTTAGTTGACGCTGAGCGCTACAACAACCCGAAAGAATTTAACTACAAAATCGCCATCGACAATGCGCGCCGCGCGCTAGATTTGTGCAGCCCTTTGCGCAACCTGCCGCTAGATAAATATGATGTGTGGAAAGAAGTGATTTTGGAGTTTGGCAAAGAGGAGTAATGTCATGCTGAGCCTGTCGAAGCATGATTCTGGGTACGGACTAGAATCATGCTTCGACAGGCTCAGCATGACATCTCAAAATTTATTGACTCCTACAAAAAACCAAAACACTCTTTTGCCCT
>CAIUFU010000128.1 GCA_903898475.1 uncultured Alphaproteobacteria bacterium
CTAAAAGCGCCAAAGATGACAACGAAACTACAGAAAATAATTCTTAATTACTCCCACTCAATCGTTCCTGGTGGTTTAGAGGTGAAATCATAAACCACGCGGTTGATGCCGCGGACTTCGTTGATGATGCGACTCGCTACCGCGCATAAGAATTTGGAATCGAAATGATAAACGTCAGCTGTCATGCCGTCGATTGAGGTTACAGCGCGTAGTGCTAAAACATTTTCGTAGGTTCTTGCATCGCCCATCACGCCCACAGTTTTGATTGGGGTTAAAACTGAGAAGGCTTGCCAAATCTTGTCGTAAAGGCCGGCTTTGCGGATTTCGTCGATGTAGATTGCATCAGCTTCTTGCAGCACTTTTATTTTTTCTGGGGTAATTTCTCCGATGATTCTAATCGCAAGACCCGGCCCTGGAAAAGGATGGCGGCCAACTACAACATCCGGCAAACCTAATTCTTTTCCAAGCAACCTCACCTCATCTTTGAAAAGCATTCTAACTGGTTCGAGCAGTTTCAATTTCATCTTTTTTGGCAAGCCACCGACATTGTGGTGCGACTTAATTGTTTGGCTGGCGCCTTTATTTGGGTGGGATGATTCGATAACGTCAGGATAAAGCGTGCCTTGTGCCAAGAAGTTGGCGTCTTTGATTTTTAGCGACTCTTTGTCGAAAACTTCGATGAAAGTTTTGCCGATAATTTTGCGTTTTTTCTCAGGATCAGAAACGCCTTTAAGCTTTGAAAGAAAAAGCTCGGCAGCATCAACGTAAATCAAATTAATTTTGAAATTTTTGGCGAACATTTCTTTTACTTGCTTGCCTTCATCTTTGCGTAGCAAGCCGTGATCAACGAAAATGCAGGTTAATTGTTTGCCGATTGCTTCGTTAATTAGTGCCGCAACAACTGATGAATCCACGCCACCACTTAATCCGCAGATCACGCGATCTTTGCCCACCAATTTTTTAACGCGGGCGATTTCTTCTTTCTTAAAATTTTTCATCGTCCAGTCCGGCTCGCAGCCAGCGATTTTTACTACAAAATTTTCGATGATTTTTTTGCCTTCAATTGAGTGAACAACTTCTGGGTGAAACTGCACGCCGTAGATTTTATTTTTCTCGTCAGCAATTGCAGCAAAAGGCGCTTTTGGTGTGTTGGCAATTACAGCAAAGCCCGCAGGAATTTTGCTAATGTGGTCGCCGTGACTCATCCAAACTTGGGTGTTTTTGACGCCTTTGAAAAATTTTGAATTGGAAACAACTTTGATTTCAGCTTTGCCGAATTCGCGCTCGAAAGATTTTCCAACTTTGCCGCCAAGCAAGTGACAGATTAGCTGCTCGCCGTAGCAAATACCTAAAATTGGAGTTTTTAAATCGAAGATTTTTTTATCAATTGTCGGAGCGTCTTTTTCATAAACCGAAGCCGGACCGCCCGAAAAAATAATCGCTTTTGGCGCCATTTTTTTGATTTCTTCAAGTTTGAAATCTGGGTTTTTTACTTCGCAGAAAATGCCGAGTTCACGGATTCTGCGGGCGATTAGTTGAGTTACTTGACTGCCGAAATCGATGATTAAAACGCTGTTGGTCATGTTTGATTTTTTTAGGATTTTTTACTTAAGAATTGCTGTAACGATTTTTTCTTCGATCTGCTTAGGAGAATATTTGTGCGTTAAAATTTCGTTTATTTTTTCGCACAAGTCTAGTTTCAATTTCAGTTTTTTAGCAATTGCTGCAACTGCTGCAGCTGAGGATGCGCCTTCGAATGTTTTGCCGGTTTCTTTGGCAATTTCTTGGTAATTTTTTCCTTTAGCAAGCATCACTCCCAAAGAATTATTGCGCGATTTTGCCGAAGAGCATGTCAGAAAAATATCGCCGAAACCCGCGGCGTTGGCGATGTCGTTTGACGCTTTTAATTTTTTACACAGCATTTGAATTTCGCTAACACCTTTCAAAACCACAGCCGATTTAGCGTTAACTCCCAAATCAAGCCCTTCAATAATTCCGCAACC
>CAIUFU010000129.1 GCA_903898475.1 uncultured Alphaproteobacteria bacterium
AAAGCATGTCGCCGCTATCCAAACCCTTATCCATTTTAATAATGGTGATTCCGGTTTCGGCATCTCCTTCCATCAAAGGGCGCTGAATTGGAGCAGCTCCGCGCCATCTTGGCAAAAGGGAAGGGTGAATATTTAGACATCCCAATTTTGGCGCTTGAAGAATTTCTTGCGGCAAAATCAAGCCATAAGCCACAACCACAGCGGCATCGGCATTTAAGTCGGCGAACTCTTTTTGTGCATCAACACTACGCAAAGTTTTTGGCGTTACCACTTTCAAGTCATGCTGCAAAGCTAATTGGTGGATTGGCGAATTGGTCAATTTATGTCCACGGCCGGCAATTTGCGGCTCGCGCGTGTAAACTGCGACAATCTCAAAATCAGGATCAGCGATTAGTTTTTCTAAAGTTGGGCAAGAAAATTGTGGCGTGCCCATGAAGATGATTTTCATGAAAATAAATTTAAAAATTCAGAATTAAGAAAGAGCAGTTTAGAAACAGCTTCTCAAAAATTCCCAACATTAAAATCAAACTTGAAGTGAAAGCTAAAAAAATATTTTTGCTTGGAGTCGCAATCGCCCTTGTGGTGGCATTTTGCGATTTGCTCAGCAAGAGATTTATCTTTACCATCCTAGAAAACATTGCCTTAAGCGAGCAAACCAACAATCCCGAAATTATCGTTTTTGATTTTTTCAGCCTGGTCTACGTGTGGAATCGCGGCGTGAGTTTTGGCATGTTTAACCAGATAGAAAACAGCCACATTATTTTGTCGATTGTGCAGGGCTCGGTTTTGTTGATTTTGCTGGGCTGGCTTTACATGAGCAAGAAGCCGCATTTTTCTTACGCTTTGGGCTTCATCATTGGAGGGGCTTTAGGAAATTTATCTGATCGAATCAAAAATGGCGCCGTAGCAGATTTTTTAGATTTTCATATTGCATCATATCATTGGCCAGCCTTTAATTTGGCGGATTCTTTCGTGTTTATCGGGGTGATGATTTTAATCTTTGACGATCTGATTTTTAGCAAAAAATGAAAAAGTTTTTTTACCTAGCTTTGGCTTTTTTAGCGCTTTCTTGTTCTTCGAATCAGAAAGATGATCCGCTAATTTTGCCGCC
This sequence comes from uncultured Alphaproteobacteria bacterium, assembly GCA_903898475.1. Classification (GTDB taxonomy): domain Bacteria; phylum Pseudomonadota; class Alphaproteobacteria; order Rickettsiales; family UBA1997; genus UBA2645. The sequence continues at coordinate 1,112 of CAIUFU010000129.1, forward strand.
AAATTATGCTGAAATGCCAGATTTAACCAAACCCGAAACCCCGCAAAATCCTACAGCCGAGCAAAAAGAAGAAAATATTGCCAAGCTGAAAGAGCTGCTTTTGAAAAGCGACGAATAATTTTTTTCAACCAATAATTTTTAACAAAAATGCTAAAACAAATTTTTATCGGCGATGCTTTCGCTCAAGTTTCTGAAGTTGCTGCAACACCTGCTGCACCAGAAAATTCTTTTACCAGTTTCATTCCTTTGGTTTTAATTTTTGCGATTTTTTATTTTTTGATCGTGCGTCCACAAAGCAAAAAAATGAAAGAGCATCAAGCGCTGATTAATAATTTGAAAATCGGCAATAAAGTGATTACCAGCGGTGGGATTGTTGGTGTGGTTAAGGATTTGTTTCCTCAAGATAATCAAGTTGAAGTGGAAATTGCTGAAGGTGTGAGAGTTAAAATTCTTAAAAATTACGTAAGTGATTTAGTGAGTCCGGAAGCTAAAGAAGTAAAAAAAGATAAAAAAGATAAAAAATAATTAGTTCAAAAAGATCCGTCCCAAACATTAATTAATACCGATCAAACATGCTAAACTTCTCCAAAACAAAAATAATCTCAATCACGGCAATATGTCTTTTGGCCTTGGTTTTTGCGGCTCCGTCATTTGTTGCACAAAATCCGAATTCATCGATTGTGAAAAAATTGGAGAAGTTTTTGCCAGATAATAAAGTTAACCTCGGTCTCGATTTGCGTGGCGGATCGCAACTAATGTTGGAAGTGGATTTTGATTATTACGTAAAAGAGCAAATCAATAATTTGAAAGATGAGATTAAAAATTCTTTCCGCGATGAAGCTGTGCGCACAATTCCGGTGGCAAGCGACAATAAAATTGTCTTTTCTCTAAGTGACGAAGCGCAGCAAGAAACCGCTAGAAAAATCATTAAAAAATTAAGTAAAAAAATCGAAATCAGCGAGAATTCAGGGTATTTTGAAGTTTATTTTTCAGATCAAGAGCTTGCTGATATTAAACAAAATCTGATCAAGCAATCGATTGAAATCGTGCGTCGCAGGGTTGATGAAAGCGGCACCAAAGAGCCGACAATTCAGGCTCAAGGAGAAGATCGTATTTTGTTGCAAGTTCCCGGAGTTGAAAACTCTTCTGAGTTAAAATCGATTCTTGGCAAAACTGCCAAAATGACTTTTCACTTTGTTGATGATGTAACTTACTCATCTAATTCAGCCTTTAACGCTGCAGATACCCAGCGCCTTTTTGATTATGAGGGGCGTGCTTATTTGATTAAAAAAGAAGTCATCTTGAGCGGCGATTTATTGATTGACGCCAATGCCACTTATAACGAAGGACAGCCCGCAGTTGGCTTTCGCTTCAATGCTTTGGGTTCAAAAAAATTCGCACAAATTACACAAGACAATATCGGCAAAATTTTTGCCATTGTGCTTGATGGCAGAGTTATCACCGCACCACGCATTAACACAGTAATTAGCCAAGGTTCAGGTGTGATTTCAGGAAGCTTCACCACTAAAGAAGCTAATGAAGTTGCTCTTTTGCTTAGAGCTGGTGCACTTCCAGCGCCTTTGAAAGTTATCGAAGAAAGAACGGTTGGACCATCTTTAGGAAATGACTCAATCAAAAGTGGTGGCTTTGCGGCGCTCGCCGGACTTGTCTTTGTTGCCATTTTTATGATCGTTTTTTACGGGTTTTTTGGCTTCATCGCGGATGTCGCTTTGGTCATTAACATCGCAATAATTTTAGCAGTTTTGTCTTTGCTTGGTGCAACTCTAACTTTGCCCGGAATCGCTGGTATCGTGCTTACAATGGGCATGGCGGTTGACGCCAACGTGCTGATTTTTGAAAGAATCAAAGAAGAATTGCGCGAGAAAAAACCGGTTTTAGCGGCAGTTGAACAAGGTTTTGGCCAAGCCTTTAGAACCATTACCGACTCTAACATTACAGCCCTGATCGTGGCATTTTTCCTTTACGCTTTTGGTAATGGTCCGGTTAAAGGATTTGCCGTAACACTTTCAATTGGTATTACCGCTTCAATGTTTTCAGCGATTGTTTTGACTAGAATGATGATTGCAATCTGGCTCAAAAAACGCAGACCAAAAAAATTGAATTTGATCTAATGAATTCGCGCCGCCAAGCCACATTTCTACTCTCGTTGCTTGCGGCGTTTTTTGTTGCCAAAAATTCCATGGCCTTTCCTTCTTTTAAAAAAGGTCAAAAAGAATCGCCCCCGGCAATTTTAAAAGCTGACCAAGTTGACGGCGACCAAGCTACCAACACTATTACCGCTACCGGCAATGTTGAAGTTTCAAAAGGCGGCAGCACAGTTTATTCCAACAAAGTAGTTTACGAAAGAAATGGCGGGATGGTTCACGCCATTGGTGATGTGAAAATTAAAGACATCGAAGTGGGCAATGTTCGCGCCACTAAGGCTGACATTAAAGATGATTTTAGCAGCGGAAAATTCTTCGACAGTAAGATTATTTTTCTTGATGGCTCTTATTTAACTTCTCCTGAGGTTGATCGCAAAGATCCTCTAATCACAGTTTTAGATCATCCGATTTTTTCAATTTGTCCAAACCCAGAAATCAGCGCCAATAATGCTTTGGCTGGCCAAAAACGAGATTTCTTTTCAATTAAATCCAAGCAAACCACCATCGATCGCAAGGAAGATGTGATGAAAAGTAAGGGTGGAATTATGCGTATTTACAATGTGCCATTTTTCTACACGCCCTACTTAAGCGTGGCTCTGCCTTCGAAAAAAAAGAAGTCGGGTTTTTTGAATCCAAGCTACGCCAAAAGCACTAACTTGGGTTTGGGTATTAGACTTCCTTACTATTTATACATCGCGCCCAACATCGATTTGACCACAACTCCATTGATTGGAATCAGCAATAATCAAATTCTTATTAATAACGAATTGCGCCACAAAGCATCTTACGGCGAATACGTAATTAACGCTGAAGTTGCTAATAATAAGATCAAGTCAACTTCCAATACCACAGTAGTTAAAAGAACCGACAGGCAATATCGCTGGAATTTAATGGGTGAGGGTAAATTTGATTTTACTAAAGATGTCGGTTTGGATTTTAAGTCAAATATCGTCAGCGATCGCAACTATTTGCGTGATTACCATTTTAACTTTTTGAACTACAGCTTGTCGAAAGTGAATTTTGATTACATTCATGGTCGCAATTACCACGCGGTGAAGATGATTAAAATTCAAGAGTTGGAAAATCCCGCAGCAGAAAAATCTGAGCCAACAATCATGCCGCAAATTGATTCTCGCATCGAAACTAAACCGCTTTTTTTCAAAGAAACTTTTGCCCTCACTTCAAATACGGCAATGATTACAAGGCAGGATGGTTTGCAATATCGTCGCGCTACGGTGATACCAGAAGCCAATATTCCCTTCAATATGCGCGGAAATTTATTCACGCTAAATAGCAAACTCCAAAATGATTTTTACTGGCTAAAAAATCAAAATAGCACTGACACAAGTCAAGCAAGCCAATATCAAACCGCTCAAACCAACGTTAAGCCAGAATTTTCTTTTAACTGGAGATTGCCATTAATTAAAAAAACCCAAACCAATACTTTGCTAATTGAACCAATGGTGAATGTGGTGATGAGCTCTTACAGAAAAAACTACAGCGCTTTGCCCAATGAAGACAGCAACAGTTCCGAGTTGAGCGTCAGTAACTTATTTGTCTCTGATCGTATTGCGGGCTTTGATCGCAACGAGTCGGGAAAGCGCGTCAATTATGGTGTGAAAACCAATTTCTTTAATAAAAAATATGGGCAGTTTGGCCTAACTATTGGTCAGGGTTACAAGAAAAACGGCAACACTCAAGACGCTATCATCAAGGGTTTTGGCACTAATAATAAATCAAATCTGGTTGGTCAGGCGCTTTATAAAGCGAAGAAATATTTTTATCTGACTTACTCATTTCAACTAAATGAGTCGAACTACAGCAATGATGTAAACCAAGTTTCCGCCTCACTTACTTTTGATAAAATTATGTTTGGAACCGACTATCTTTTGATTAAACAGAGCCAGCAGAATTTGAATAAAATGGAGCAGATGAGCCTTTTTTCAAAAATGAAATTATCCAATGAATGGAGTTTAACCTTGGCCACCAGCCAAGATTTAGTGCTGGGTCGCGCTCTTTCTAGATCAGCAATTATTTCGCGTGACGGCTGCTGCACCATCTTTGGTTTTTCAGTGATGGAAACCAATCCAAGTAGTTTAAGCAAACCGCAAAAAAGTTTTAACATCAGCGTGTTGTTTAAAAATCTTTAATGCTTAAATAAGTCCAACTTCAATTTAATAAAACGAGGAAACATGACCAAAGAAACAACTGACAATAATTTTCAAAAAGACGTTCTTGATTCAAGCCTTCCGGTGCTTGTAGATTTTTGGGCTCCATGGTGCGGGCCTTGCCGTCAATTGGCTCCAACTATTGACGAGTTAGCCAAAGAATTGGAAGGAAAAATCGAAGTTGTAAAATGTAACGTCGATGAAAATCCTGAAATTCCTTCAAAATTTATGGTGCGTGGCATTCCAACTTTGATGATTTTCAAAGGCGGCAAAGTCGTTGATACCAAAGTTGGCTCACTACCAAAATCAGCTTTGATTGAATGGGTAAAAAGCAACTCGTAAATGCTGAAATCGCTTTACGAAAACAAACGTGAGATTTTAAAAAAAGCCCAAGATTATTTTTTAAACTCCAGTTCATTAATCCTGAAAATCGGATGTGAGCTGGAGTTTTTTTTGCTGCAAAAAAACGGGCAGGTGTTTGAAGATCAAGGCTTGCTGGCTGATTTGATTTTGGAGTTGAAAGAAAAATTAACTAAAAACTTTCCACTAATTTACCAAGTTGAAAAAGAGCAGGGCGCTTCACAAATTGAAATTAAAACATCATTCACGCCAGATTTGACAAGGCTTTGTGAAGAGATTGAGGGGGCTAAAAATCTTGTTAAAAATTTCGCTGAAGCAAGAAATCTAACCGCATCTTTTGCTTCGCAGCCTTTTGAGGACGATTGCGGCAGCGCTTTGCAATTTAACATTTCGCTACATCAGGAAGAAGAAAACATCTTCGAATCTGACGCGGAAATTCTCAAAAATGTCGCCGCCGGTTTGCTTAAAAAAACCAACGAAATGATGATTTTTTTAGCGCCGAAAGAAGAAGATTACGTGCGATTTTCTTTCGCAACAAACCGCAATTTATTCAAACAGGGAAAGTTCACCGCGCCAGTAAATCTAAGCTTCGGATATGATAACAGAACTTGCGCCATTCGTATTCCAAAAAGCAAAATCGGCAAAAGATTAGAATACAGAATCGCTGCCTCAGATGCCGATCCTTTTCTAGCAATTGCGACAATTTCTCTGGCGATTATTTTTGGAATTAATGACAAAAAATCTGACTTTAAACAAATCCACGGCAATGCCTTTGACGAGCAATATCAGCTAAAAAATTTCTGTAAAAATCTTGATGAAGCGCGGGAGTTTTTCTTGAAAGAGGATAATTTTTTTACGGGATTTTTAGTAAAATTGAATTTCTAGAGCATCGATTCGGCTGCTCAAAACCCAAAAAATCTTTTATGACTTAGGGTTTCTGTCTTTATTGCTGCTGTTATTTTTTACCGCCGCAACGAATCCTCCATTGCCCTCGTCTTCACGATAATTTGCTGCCTTCGGGTGAAATATGTTTTTTTAGAGCTGTGGGGGATATGGCGATGCCTATAAACTATTCCCAGAATTTTTTTCTTGTTCAGTTTTCTTTACTCTTTCTTCCGAAAGTGTTTGGACAAATGTAGGTTGTGTCGATATTGGCTCATACTTCGCTCTCCAAACAAAAGGTTTCTCTTCTTGCGGTGTAATGGGTTTGGGACTTCTCGTAATCAGGGTTTTCTCTACAGGGCTTTCTGGCAGATAGCCCTGAAACTGATCGCTTGTTTTCAGAAGATCTACTTGCATACAGCCATAACGCTCACCCAACAAAGTTGCTAATTCATCCTCTGATTTGGCTAAAATAATTTGAATCAATGGAGCCGCTCGAATAGTTTGCTGATCAATTGCAAAAAAGATTTTTTCTTGATTTGAATTCATTACTGATGCGGTGCAAAATGCGTGATAAGATGAGCCAATAACTGCGTTATTGTCTCCCAGAATTTCCCCATCCATTTTAGCGCACATTGTTTCCAATTGTTGATGTGGGAGCCATTTTTGTATCACTGCAATTTTTGCGTCACTAAAAGCTAATTCTTTTGATAAAAAAATCGCTTTAGCACCGCAGGTATTCCTAGTTATATCTTTGACCTTAACTATATCAGAAATGTTCTGCAGCAGCTGTGGGTAAAGATCGACAAAATCTTCGCTATTTTGAGAATCACTGCCGATAAACTGAAATTCAACCCCCACATGGTTTTCTGAAGCAGCCTCTTTAACTGGAATTTCTTTAAGTTGGTTATGCAGGATTTTCATGAATTATGATTTTATTAAGTCGTTCTGATTAATAACCTGTATCGCTGTTACAGTGTGGTTGGAATTGCAGAATTGAATTTTGAAGCCTTGATTTCACTGCTCAAAAGCTAATTTTCCACAGCTGTGGAAAATTCAAAATCGCTTTATTTTTTTCTAATTTTATCCACCACATTGATCGGCAATAAAATATAATATTCGCCGGAGGAGGCCATGTAATAAGCCTTGTCTTCTTGTTCTTTTCCGTAGCCAAAAAATATGTCGCCGCGCACGACTCCCTTGATTGCAGAGCCGGTGTCTTGGGTGACAAAAAGATGGTCATATTCTTCTTTTGAGCCGTCTTTTTTCTTTAATTTTGTTTCAAGCCAAATCGGAAATCCGTAAGGCACGATGTCGCTGTCAACGGCGAGAGAACGCTCGGGTGTAAGCGGAACGCCTTGGGCGCCAACTACATATTCGCCGTCAGAAATTTTAAAAAAAGTGTAAGCTGGATTTACATTCATCACTTCATCAGCTTTTTCGGGATTATTTTTTAGCCATTCTTTGGCGGTTGCAGCGTTGATATTGTTGCGTTCGAGATAACCTTTGTCGGCCATGTAATTGGCAATGGCGTTGAATTTTTGACTATTTCTTCCGGCGTAGGCGAGGCAAACTTCGCTGTCATTTGGCAGCTCAACACGTCCCGATCCTTGAATATGCATGAAGAAAAGCTCAACTTTGTCATCAACGTAAAGAAGCTCTAAACCTTTGTTTTTCAAGGCGCCGTCTTCGATTTCAGCGCGGGTTAAATATGGGTCGCCAGTTAAATCTTTGGGCTTGCCGTAAACCGGATATTTGAATCTTTCAGTTTTAATTTTGCTGCCTTTAAGCGATGCTTCGTAATAGCCGGTAAACAGGCCCTTGCTGCTTCCATAGTTTTTTTCAACTAAGAAAGGTTTAAACCAATTTTCAAAAAAATTCTTGGTCTGTTTGCCGCTCATGGTTTTTACAACTTGAGCAA
>CAIUFU010000130.1 GCA_903898475.1 uncultured Alphaproteobacteria bacterium
AGTAAGCTGGCAATTCCAACAACAAATTATCACGAAGTAAAAGCGGGTGAAACTCTTTACGCAATTTCTCGCCTCTACAACATGAAGATTAATCAATTGATTGAAATTAATGAATTGAAAGAGCCTTACAGTGTTAAGCTTGGAGATCGTATTAAAATTTCTAAATCAGAGAAAATCTTTGCAGAAAATAAAGAGCATCCAGCCAGCTACAATTTAAAAACTAGCGAAAAATCTGCTGAAAAAACTGCAGAAAAACCGGCTGAAAAAGAACCAAAAGCAAGTGTTGTCGAAAAGGTTTTAGATAAATTTAACAAATTTTCTTGGCCAGTGCGCGGCACGGTTGTTTCTAAATTTGGCCCTAAAAGCGGCGGGCTTTATAATGACGGTATTAATATCAAAGCCAAAGAAGGTACCGAAGTTAAGGCCTCAGAAGATGGTGTTGTTGCCTATGTGGGCAATGAATTAAAAGGTTACGGAAATTTGGTAATTGTAAAACACGCGGGTGGTTGGATTACGGCTTATGCGCATTTGGCAAAGCCTAGCGTGACGCGTGGTGCAAAAGTTAGTAAGGGGCAAAAAATTGGCACGGTGGGTGCTACCGGAAATGTTACATCTCCTCAGCTTTATTTCGGATTGCGTAAGGGTCGCGATGCGGTGAATCCTCAAAATTACTTGAAATAATGTCCTTCTTAAAAATCTTCTCCAAATCAAAAATTAGCGATCAGCTGAAAAATAGTTCGAGCAAAATCTCGACAGCAATTGCGCAGATTTTTACTCACAAAAAATTGGATGCGCAGACTTTGGAAGAGCTAGAAGAAACGCTAATTACCAGCGACATGGGCTCGGAAGTTGCAGCTGCAATTATTGCTAATTTGAAAGCCAAGAAATTCGAAAAAAACATTGATGAATTTGAGATTAAAAATTTTCTTACCGCGCAAATTGAAGAAATTTTAAAACCCTGCCAAAAGCCTCTGGCACTTGATGAAGCGCAAAAACCGCAAGTGATAATTTTCAACGGAGTTAATGGCGCTGGCAAAACCACAACGATTGGAAAAGTTGCGCAGAACTTAAAAAACCAAAATAAAAAAATTCTCATCGCGGCGTGCGACACCTTCAGAGCGGCCGCTTCACAGCAGTTAGAAGTTTGGGCAAAAAGAGTGGGATGTGAAATTATTTTGCCGCAAAAAGAAGGCGAAGATCCTGCCGCAATTGCTTACCGCGCTTTTGAATTTGCTCGTCAAAATAATTTTGATGCGCTGTTAATCGACACCGCAGGCAGGCTGCAAAATAAACAAAATTTGATGGATGAGTTGAAAAAAATTAGTTCGGTTTTGAAAAAAATTGACGCCAGCGCACCTCACGAAAATCTGTTAATTTTAGATGCCACAACTGGGCAAAATGCCAAATCGCAGTTAGAAATTTTTAACCAAATTGTGGGAATCACCGGAATTGTGATTACCAAATTAGACGGCTCAGCCAAAGGCGGCATCGTGGTGGCGCTGGCACAAAAATTTTCTAAACCGATTTACGCAATTGGTGTCGGAGAAAAGCTGGAAGATTTGCAAGAATTTGATGCGGCGAGTTTTGCGCGTAATTTAGTTGGGCTAGACTAGCTAAAAAAGTTTGACTTCAATTGTGCAACTCCTAGAAAACCGCCCTCCTTTTTTGTGGTAATCCTCCATTTGAAAGAATCTTGGGACGTCGCCAAGCGGTAAGGCAGCGGTTTTTGATACCGCCATCCGTAGGTTCGAATCCTGCCGTCCCAACCAACTCCACCCTTCCTTCCTAAACTCCACCTCCAAATTTAATTAAACTTCTAATGAACAATTACGACGACAACCGCCGCGGTTTTGATAACCGTAACAACAGAGACGATCGCAGAGATGGTCGCAGAGAAAATCGCGACAGCGGTAACGGCAGAGATGATGGCAAGACACAGCTTTTTTTCGCTAAAGGTAGAAATGATGGAATGGACACTGAAACATTGGTAGACTTCATCGTTAGTCGCACAGAAATCGATGAAACTGTAATGAGCAGCATCAAAATTTTAGACGCTTTTTCGTTTTTTGCAGTTCCTGAAGAAGAAGCAGAAATTATTTTAGATTTTTTCCAAGAAGAAGCTGGCGAAGGTCGCCCTTTGGTTTCTAAAGCTAAAAGAAAAACTGAAAGTAGAGATGGTTTCGGTGGCGGACGTAGAGACGATCGCAGAGATGACCGCAGAGGTGGCGGTTTCGGCGGTGGTAATGGCGGCGGCGGATACAGAAATAACGACCGCGGCAATGATCGCAGAGACGATCGCGGCGGACGCAGAGAATCGTCTTTCGGCGGCAATGGCAATAGTTTTGGTGGAGAGCGTAAGCCTAGGAATTACTAGGGTTTTCTCTGGATAAATGAATGTAAAAAAGCCCCGTTAGTTGTGAAACTGGCGGGGCTTTTTTGTTAAGATTTATTGGCTTTACTGTACTGGCTGGACCCCGTCGTGAAGACGGGGTGACAACGAGAGATAGGTGAGTTGGAATTCAAACTAGAGGTTTTGTCGCCCCGTCTTCATGACGGGGTCCAGTCTGCGCGGTACGAAATTAAAGTTATTCCCCCAACACTTCCAAAAACACCTTCCCATATTTCTTAATCTTGGCTTCACCAACCCCAGTAATTCCACCCAAATCGGCCAAATTTTTTGGGCGTAATTTAATCATCTCAAACAACGTCTTGTCATGAAACACCACGTAAGGCGGCACATTTTGGGCCTTGGCGATTTCCAATCTTTTGGTTTTTAGGCGTGCAAATAATTCATGCTCGTCTTCGCTTTCTAAGCCAAGGGATAGCTTGGTTTTCACTACTTTCGCCACCTTAACTTTGCCAACATGCTTACGCATTAAAATCGAATTTTTTTCCTGCAAAAATTTGCGGCCCGCCTCCGTAATCTGCAATCCGCCATGCCCCGCAATATCAACTTTCAGCAAATTCATCGCCACTAATTGACGAAAAATACTCTGCCATTCCACCTTAGAAAATTCTTTGCCAATGCCAAAAACGCTGAGCTGATCGTGACGAAAATTTTGAATACGCGAATCATCGGTTCCCGACAAAACATCAATCAAATAACCTACGCCAAATCTTTGCTCGGTGCGCAGCACGCAAGAAATGGCTTTTTGCACTGCAATTTTGGCTTCAAAGGTTTCAGGCTTGGTTAAGCAAGTGTCGCAATTGCCGCAAGGGGCGCAAGAATCGCCGAAATATTCGAGCAAAATTTGGCGGCGACAACCCGAGGCTTCGCAAAGTCCGAGCAGCGAATTTAATTTTTGGCGTTCGATTCTTTTTTGATTGTCGGGTGCGTTTGATTCTTCAATAAAATTGCGTTGCGCCGCAATGTCAGAAAGTCCGTAAGACATCCAAGCATTGGCCGGAAGTCCGTCACGTCCGGCGCGGCCCGTTTCTTGGTAATAAGCTTCAATATTTTTTGGCACGTTTAAATGCGCTACAAAACGCACATCGGGCTTGTCGATGCCCATTCCAAAAGCGATAGTTGCAACCATAATCACGCCATCTTCGAGCAGAAATTTTTGTAAGTGTTTTTGTCTTTTATTTGCATCCATCCCCGCGTGATAAGCTAGCGCGTTAAATCCCTCTTCTTTCAGCCAAGCTGCGGCTTCTTCAACATTTTTGCGCGACAGGCAATAAACAATTCCGCTGTCATTTTGGTGATTTTCTTTGATGAATTCGAGCAGCTGTTTTTTGCTATTTTGGCGTAGCGCAATGGTGTAGTTGATGTTGGGGCGATCAAAACTTGCGGTGAAAATTCGGTCATTTTCGAGGCCCAGTTTTTGCAAAATATCTTTGCGGGTTGGAACGTCGGCCGTTGCGGTGAGTGCGATTCGCGGCACGCTGGGAAAGCGTTTGGCAAGCACGGTAAGTTCAGTGTAAACTGGACGAAAATCGTGACCCCATTGCGAAACGCAATGTGCTTCATCAATGGCAAAAAGTGAGATTTTTAGTGTGGCTAAAAATTCGAAAAATTCTTCCATCAGCAAGCGTTCTGGCGCCACGTAAAGCAAATCTAATTTACCTTCGCGCAGTAAATTCTTTACTTCCCAAACTTCATTTGAGGTCATGCCAGAATTAATTGCAGCGGCGCTGACTCCCGCCTGATTTAGGGCGCCGACTTGGTCTTGCATTAAAGCAATTAGGGGAGAGACAACAATTGCCACACCTTCCAAACACAAAGCCGGAATTTGATAACAGAGCGATTTACCACCACCAGTTGGCATCATGACAAAACAGCTTTTGCCGGCGATTACGTGATTAACAATTTCTTCTTGGTTGCCACGGAAATTATCGTAGCCGAAAGTGTTTTTTAAAATTTTCTGCGGTGATTTTTTTAACATTTTTGTATTAAGAGTATGAAGAAACTAAGTCTCGAAGAAGCACGAGTTATTTTGCACAAAGGCACCGAAGCGCCATTTAGCGGGGAATTTTGCGACAATAAACAACAGGGAAAATATCTCTGCAAGCAATGCGGTTCAGAACTTTTTTTAAGCGAAGATAAATTTGATTCTGGTTGTGGCTGGCCAAGTTTTGATGATGAAATTTCTGGTTCCGTTAAAAAAATAACAGACGCGGATGGTCGCCGCGTAGAAATTTTATGTCAAAAATGCGATGGACATTTGGGTCACATTTTTCACGGCGAAGGCTTTACCCAAAAGAACGCGCGCTATTGTGTAAATTCTATTTCTCTCGAGTTTAGTGGTGTGAAGAAGTAGGATGTTCTTTCAAAACCTTCTCCAATTTTGTTTCAATTTTATTAAGCAAAACCATCTGTCTGGCTTGAGTTTCAAAGAGAGTTTTAATTTGTTCGCCCAAGAGCAAATCAACTTTTTGATGCAGGCTTCTGATTTCGATTTCTGCTTTGAGATTTGTTAAGTAATCGCTTTCATTGCGTTTGCGGTCTTTTTCCTCAATACGGTTTTGGCTCATCATCACGACAGGCGCTTGTAATGCTGCAACGCAAGATAGAAGCAAGTTTAGTAAGATAAACGGGTATGGATCAAATGCGTGAGTTGCCATGGCAATATTGACCAATATCCAAGTGAATAAAATCGTAAAAAACGAAATAATAAATTTCCAACTACCGCCAAAACTTGCGACTTTATCGGAAAGTTTTTGGCCTTTGGTTAAGCTTTCTTTTTCTGGATTTAAAATGCTCTCAATGAGATTTTTTTCCTGCGCAACGCTTTCCTCGATAATTTTACGAAGGCTGAGTAAATAAGTGTCTTCATTGGCTAGAAGCTTCTTAATTTCTTTTTGATACATGGGAAATTTTGGTTAATTTGTTACAAAAGAAATAGCAGGAATTCGGAATTTTTTTCTATTTTTAAGCTCAATAAATTTTCGTCAGTAATTGCTGCGGCGTCGCCTTTTTCAAGG
>CAIUFU010000131.1 GCA_903898475.1 uncultured Alphaproteobacteria bacterium
AGTAACGACTTGCCTAATCCTTACTATATCTGTGTACCATCCTATTCTGGAACATCAGCTGGCATAAAAGTTCTTCACCTTCTATGTCATCATCTAAACCTAAAAGGATATCCAGCATTTCTTGCAAACGAAGAATCTAACTACGCAACCAATCCAGAACTGATCACGCCAATTGCTGACAAAAATACTGTAATACTTCACAAACAGAATAACAAAACCCCCATAGTGCTTTACCCCGATATAACCAAAGGCAATCCACTAAACTCAAAGTGCACAGCAAGATATCTATTACATTACGCAGGATTGCTTGGCGGCGACAGCTCTTGTTCTTTTGAAAAAGAAGATTTGATATTTACCTATACCAAACAAATTGGCCAAGAGATGGGGATTAAAGAACCCAATGTTTTATTCATGCCAATATGTAACACTGACATTTTTTACCCCCCAAAAAATCAATTACCGCGAAAAGGCAGCTGCTTCTACGCCAGTAAATACCGCATGTTTTCAGGAGAAGAACTTTCTGAGATTACCAAAGATTCTGTAGAAATAACCAGAGGATTACCAGACTCTCAAACAACTGCCGAAGTAGCCGAATTATTACGCCGCTCTGAATGTTTTTATAGTTACGAAGACACCTCGCTAATCACGGAAGCAATTTTATGCGGATGCCCAGTAATTCTAATCAAGAGCAAATTTTTTAATAACGATCCTTTGGCAAAATATGAACTTGGTACCGAAGGATGCTCATTTAGCACAGACCCCGAAAGTATTAAAAATGCCCAAGATTCTATTCCTATCGCACAACAAAAGTTTTTTAGTGCGGTGGATAAATTTTGGTCACAACTTGATGACTTTATCAGGCTGACTCAAGAATTATCTTTAAAAACAGCTAGCAGCGAGTGCAACATAACGCTTAACAAAAAAGAACCTAAAAAAAAGCGCGTACCAATCGGCAGATTACTCAAAAAAAGATTCAAAAGCTATTTATGCTTGCCAACAAGGTAATCAGCCAATCCCTCTTCCCAATTTCTGATCAAGCCGCCATTATCCATTGCCGAGAATCTTGGTCTTTTAGCGGGGCGAGGAAATTCTGCAGTACTCACCGGGATCACTTCGATTTCTATTTTAAGAATTTCAAAAATCTTTTTTGCTAAACCAAACCAAGTAGTAAATCCACCACCGCATAGGTGATAGATGCCAAATGGCATTTTTTTTTCGATTAAATTTTTTATCCCCTCAGCCAAATCACAAGTCCAAGTTGGACAGCCAAGTTGGTCATTTACAACCTTTAATGAAGTTTGATTTTTTGAAAGTTGCACCATCGTATCAACAAAATTTTTGCCATGATCACCATAGAGCCAGCTGGTTCTGGCGATGTAATGCATTGGATTTTCTCTGCGCACATTTTCTTCTCCAGCTAACTTGGAAGCACCGTAAACATTGATTGTATTTGTCTTATCACTCACCAAATAAGCCGTACCTTTTTCACCATCAAAAACGTAATCGGTGCTAATATAAATCATCGGCACTGCTTTCTCTCCTGAAGCAATTGCCATATTTTCTGCACCCTCCGCATTAATTAAAAAAACTAAATCTTTATTAGTTTCAGCATCATCAACCTTTGTGTAAGCTGCGGCGTGCAGCACAAAATCAATTTTATTTTTGGCAAAAATTTCGCGAACTTGTGCAAGATTTGTCACATCTAAATCAGCTTTATTAGCCCTTAAAACATCGTAACCGGAATCAACAAATAACCGCGCTGCATCTTGTCCAAACATACCATTAGAGCCGGTAATCAAAACGGTTTTTTTCATCTAAAAAAAATTTGGTAGATCATTTAAAAAAGGCAAAATCTGATCTTTGTCAGAAACGATTGGGTTTTTCACTTTCCAATCAATTGCTAAACTTGGGTCATCAAAACGAATGCCAGCTTCTGATTTTTGGTCATATTCGCCGCCAGACACATTGTAGGAAACTTCAGCATCTTCTGACAGCACTGAAAATCCGTGAGCAAAGCCAATCGGAATGTAGAACATCACCTTATTTTGAGCAGAAAGATGTATGCCAAAAAACTTACCAAATGTTATTGAGTTTTTACGCAGATCAACCGCCACATCATAAATTTCGCCACGCAAGCATCTGACCAATTTTGCCTGCGCTGATTTGCCCGTTTGAAAATGCAAACCCCGCACCACGTTTTGAAAAGAGAATGATTGGTTGGTTTGGATAAAGTCGTCAGAAAGACCAAATGATTTAAAATCAGAAGATTTGTAAGTTTCAAAAAAATATCCACGACTGTCTTTGAAGATCTTTGGCTCAATTATTTTAAGACCCGCAAACTCATTGGTTAATACAGTAAAGTTCATTTATTTACCCCCTAGAATTACCATTTTTATCAAACGCACCTAGGCCAGCAAAAAATGTTGCAGCACCAACACAAGCTCCAAAATTTTTTACCAATTTTTCCAAATCAAATCTCAAAGCAAAAACCAAACTTTTTACCAAATAAACCAGAACAAATTTAAGTGCTGAGCGCTTGGCGCGCATCTTTCCTTTACGCAAATCTTTCCAGTGCAATTTTGACCATGTTAAATGCCAGCTTTTTTTGTAAGTCACTTTTAAGCTAGAGCCAGAAGACTTTCCGCCGCCGCCAATGTGAAATGCAGTTGCTGAAGGAATAACAAAATTGTAAAAACCGTTAGCCCTAACTCTGCCGCAAAGCTCATCGTCTTCGTAATAAAGAAAAATTTCTTTATCGAAAAATCCAATTTTCTGCATTGCAGAAATTTTCATAAAAAGCGCAGCACCTATTAAAAATCTTACTGAAAAATTACCGTCAATTTTTTCGTAATGGCCGTCTTGAATAGTGGCCAAATCGCGATTCATGTGAGCGATTTTTTCATCAAATTCACTTTGATCAAAAGGATATTTATCCAACACCACAGGCCCCGCCATCGCTACTTGCGGATTTTTTTTCATCACATCCAAAACCGTCTCGATGTCTTTTTCAAACATCATCGCATCAGGATTTAAAATAAGCGCAAACTCCGTTTTTACCAACTCCAAAGCCACGTTATTACCATTGCCGTAGCCGAGATTTTGCGACAATTCAATCACTTGCGCTTCAGAGAAATTTTTTCTAACAAACTCCGCCGTGCCGTCTTTGCTAGCGTTATCAACAACGATGATTTTATATTTTTCAAAATTGAGATTATCCAAACAGCTCTTGATGATGTGAGCGCTGTTGTAGGTCAGGATAATGATGGTGAGGTTTGGATTTTGGCTCATGAAAAAATATTTTAGATTTTGCTGACAAACCAAATCACGGTTTCTTTTAAACGCTCTTCGAAATTTTTAGAAACTTTGTAGCCCAACTCTCTTTCAACCTTAGAGTTACTAACTGCGTAGCGTTTGTCGTGACCTAAGCGATCTTCAACAAATTTAATTTGCGTGGCGTAAGAAGCGCCGTCAGCTCTTGGTTTAAAGCCGTCTAAAATTTCACAAATTTTGTAAACAATTTGTAGATTGGTTCTTTCAGCGTCTCCGCCAAAACAATAAGTTTGTCCGGCTTTTCCTTGGTGAAGAGCGCTGTGCAAGCCGTCGGCGTGATCTTTCACAAAAATCCAATCACGAATATTTTCACCGGTGCCGTAAATTGGAATCGGTTTTCCGGCCAAAGCGGAAAAGACAATTGTTGGAATTAGTTTTTCTTGATGCTGATGCGGCCCAAAATTATTCGAGCAATTTGTGATGATTGCAGGAAGTCCGTAAGTTTCAAACCAAGCGCGCACCAAATGATCCGATGAGGCTTTAGATGCTGAATAAGGCGAGTTCGGACGGTAAGGATTTTCTTCATCAAATTTCGGATCATCTTTTTCTAGCGAGCCGTAAACCTCGTCAGTTGAAACATGTAAGAAACGAAATTGCGATTTTTTTTCTGAGTCTAAATTTTTCCAATATTTCAGCGCGCAATTAAGCAAATTAAAAGTGCCAACAATATTGGTTTGAATGAATGTTTCCGGTGCTTTGATTGAATTATCAACGTGAGATTCAGCAGCAAAATTGACGACAAAATCAATTTTTTCTTCGTCTAAAATTTTTGTCACAAGCTCAGCGTCGCAGATATTTCCTTTAACCAGTTTAAACAAAGGCGAGTCTTTTATTTCGCTTAAATTTTCCAGATTGCTGGCGTAAGTAAGTGCATCCAGAACGATTGCTTTGTGACCAAGTTTGCAAACTTTAATAGCGAAGTGACTGCCGATAAATCCAGCGGCGCCAGTGATTAGATAATTTTTTGTCATTTGATGGAAATTATTTGCGAGAGAATTGAAGCGGTGCAAAATCAATTTTGCTGAAGATAATTTCAAGAAAATTCAACAGCCTTGTCATGCTTCGAGAAGCTCAGCATGACTTCGAGGTTTTTATAAATCTCTGCTTCCAAAAGAAAAATCCCTCGAATATTTTTTTCGCACTTACCCTCCCAAAAATTTTAAAAATTCAAAACATGTCAGACCTTATCCCCTTTGACCAGCGCGATGGTTTTATTTGGTACAATGGAAAATTCGTTGAATGGAAGGACGCTAAAGTTCACGTCCTAAATCACGGCTTGCACTATGCTTCTTGTGTGTTTGAGGGCGAAAAAGTTTACAATAAAAAAATCTTTAAAAGCCTTGAGCATTCACAAAGATTGCACGCTTCAGCGAGCATACTTGGCTTTGACATACCATTTTCGGTTGAAGAATTAGAGGCCGTAAAAAAAGAAGC
>CAIUFU010000132.1 GCA_903898475.1 uncultured Alphaproteobacteria bacterium
AGCTTTACTGGTTTTTGTTCTTTTTGCTCACCAGAAACCGCAGCGGCTTGCTCGCTAAAGCCGCTGAAAATTACGTTGAAAATTGAGCGATTCATTGCTTTGCACATGATGTAGCTAAGGATCGCGCCACTTGAGCCAATTAAAGCGCCCGCAATAATCAAAAGAGGATTGTTAAGGGTAAATCCAATGCCGCTTGCCGCCCAACCTGAGTAAGAATTTAGCATTGAAACCACCACCGGCATGTCGGCGCCACCAACTGGCGCGATTAGCATGAAGCCGATGAAGAATGAAAGTAGAGTAAGAAGAATGAATAAAAATTTCGAACCGCCAAAAACGATGAAAGCCAGAAGAATAACTGCGCCAGCAATTGCGACAAATTTTGAAGAGCGTTTTGGATTTTTGAAAAGCACGAATTGTGATTTCATGTTTCCGTTGAGCTTAAGAAAGGCAACGATTGAGCCGGTGAAAGTGATGGCGCCGATTACCACGCCAATTCCCATTTCAATAAGGCTGGCAAATTTGATGTGACCATCGGTGCTAATTTTAAAAGCTTCTGGCATCCATAAAGCGCCCGCCGAAATCAAGACTGCAGCAAGGCCAACTAAAGAGTGAAAGCCGGCAACTAGTTGTGGCATTGAAGTCATTTTCACTTTTCTAGCAATTGCGTAACCAATGGCGCCGCCAATTGCGATGGCAATTAGGATTGGAAAAATATTTTTAACCTGTGGCAAAAATAAAGTTGTGATAATCGCTAGCGCCATGCCAGCGATACCGAAATAATTTCCAACGCGTGAAGTTTTTGGTGAGGAGAGGCCGTAAAGTGAGAGGATGAAAAGAGTAGCTGAAACTAAATAAGAGAAGGCGACGAATGATGACATGTTTAATGTTTTATTATTTATTAAGTGTGCTCGTCATCCTTGAGTCCGAAGGGCTCGAGGATCTCATGAGTTTGGCTTTTTGTGAGCCGAACTCATGAGATCCTCGGATGCTTTCGCATCCAAGGATGACGGTATGTGTGAAAAATAAATTTTCTAAACCACTCCGCTTCGCAAGCAATCGTGAAGATGTAAAATCCCTACAACTTTTTTTTGCTCGTCCAAAACAAGTAAGCTGGTAATTAATTTTTTATTCATGATCGCAATCGCTTCAGCGGCGAGAGTGTCGCAGTGAGTAGTTAGCGGATTTTGAGTCATTACATCTAAAGCACTTTGCGCTAAAAAATCATTGGTGATGTGGCGTCGTAAATCGCCGTCGGTGATGATGCCAACTAAAATGCCTGAGTCTTTAATAACCCCAGCGCAGCCCAAATGTTTTGAAGTCATTTCAAATAAAACTTCTGACATTTTTTGATGTTCTCTCACCAGCGGCACGTCTTTTTCGCGGCGCATTAATTCTTTCACTTTCAAAAAATTTGAACCGAGTTTTCCACCTGGATGAAAAGTGCCGAATTTTTCAGAACTAAAGCCATGAGCGTCAATTAAACTAACCGCCAAAGCATCGCCAATTGCCAACATCATTGTGGTTGAAGTGGTTGGGGCGTTAACGGAATTGGCTTCAGGAATTGCGGGCAAAACTAAAGCAACAGTGCTAGTTTTGGTAAGTTCAGATTCAGCGCGGCGCACGATGCCGATGGTTGGAATTTCGAAGCGCTTGCAATAATAAATGATGTCTTTGAGTTCTTTGGTTTCGCCGGAATTTGAAAGCAAAATAACTACGTCGTCTTGCGTGATCATGCCAAGATCGCCGTGACTTGCTTCAGAAGGGTGAATGAAAAAAGAAGGTGTGCCGGTTGAGGCAAAAGTGGCGGCGATTTTATTGGCGATATGTCCTGATTTTCCCATGCCGCTAACGATGACTTTGCCTTTGCAGTTTAAGATTAGTTCAACTGCGGCGATGTAATTTTCGCCGAAAAAATCGAGCAAGGATTTCAATCCTTCAATTTCAATTTCGATAGTTTTAACTGCAGAGTTAATGTAGGATTTTTTGTCTTGCATATTTTTGTTTAGGCTTGATTTTGCTGACTTGACAGGCATCTAAAAAACTTTTTTCCAATTTCAATCATGAACCTAAAAGAGCAAGAAATTTTACAAGAATTTGCTGCGGCAAAAGCGATTCTTAAAGGACATTTCATTTTATCGTCAGGACTTCACTCAGATACTTACATGCAATGTGCTAGAGTTTTGATGGATCCAAAAAGAGCAGAAAAACTTTGTGCGGAACTTGCCAAAAAAATTGAAAATAAATTAGGCAAAAATTTTGCTGACATCGTTGTGGCTCCTGCAATGGGCGGCGTTGTAGTTGGCTATGAAATGGCGCGCCAGCTGGGTTTGCCGACAATTTTCTGCGAAAGAGTTAATGGACAATTTGAATTGCGTCGTGGTTTTGAACTAGAAAAAGATGCAAGAGTTTTGGTGATTGAAGATGTGATTACGACTGGAAAATCGTCGCTTGAAACTTTTGACTTGGTTAAAAAATTAGGCGCAGAAGTGGTGGCGGAAGCGTCATTGGTTGATCGCTCGGGAGATGCTGATTTGTCAAACAAAATGGGCGTGCCGGTGGTTTCGCTTTTGACAATCGATGTAAAAACTTTTGACGAAAATAATGTACCGGCGGAGTTGAAAAATATTCCTGCAATTAAGCCGGGCAGCAGATTTATTAAATAATGAAAATTTACGCAAATAAGCTCGAAGAAGTTGTTTCAAGCAATCGCAAGATCAATGTCTCTTTTGAATTTTTTCCTCCAAAAACTGATGAGATGGAAGTGAAATTGTGGGATGCAATTTCTAATCTCAAAGGTCTTAAGCCAAACTTTGTTTCGGTGACTTATGGCGCTGGTGGATCAACTCGCGAGAGAACGCACCACACGGTAAAGCGCATTATCGATGAAACTCATTTAAGACCGGCTTCGCATCTAACTTGCGTTGGTGCTTCAAAAGATGAGGTGGATGAAATTCTTAGGAATTATTGGAAAATGGGTGTTCGTCACATTGTGGCTTTGCGTGGTGACATGCCTGCTTCTAGCCCGAATTACCAACTGCATCCAGATGGTTATCAATATGCTAATGAGTTGGTTGCGGGCATTAAAAAAATTGCTGATTTTGAAATATCAGTTGCTGGTTACCCCGACAAACATCCTGAAGCTAAAAGCGTTCAAGAAGATATTGATAACTTGAAGCGCAAGGTTGATGCCGGTGCAACGCGAATCATCACGCAGTTTTTTTTCGACACCAATGTTTATCTGGATTTTGTGGAAAGATGCAGAAACGCCGGAATTAAAGTTCCAATTGTTCCGGGAATTTTACCGGTAAGTAACGTTAAACAAACCAAGCACTTTGCTAAAATGTGCGGTGCGACAATTCCAAAATGGATGGATGAAGTTTTTGATGGTTTGGATGAAAAGCAAGACACGCGTCAATTAATTGCCGGTGTTGTTTCAGTTGAGATGTGCCGCATTTTGCATGATGCGGGAGTTAATGATTTCCATTTCTACACTCTAAATCGCTCAGAATTAACCACGGCGATTTGTCACATTTTGGGTGTGCGCAGCTAGTTGGCTTTTAGATGTTTTTTGCTGTTGCGTTTAACTTCTTCTTTTGCCGCTTCTAGGTCGCGCTGAAATTCAGAATTTTGAATTAAGCCGCCAACCACCATTAAAGCCAGCTTGCGTCCTGCAGATAAGTCACTTGGAAAATGTTCGCCGATTAAAACTCGGCGCTCGGTGATTTGCCTGGCGTTTAAAATAAACTCAGCTCTGTTTTCTGGAAATAATAATCCTGCAACGTAAGCAACAGTATAGCTTCTGGCGGTATGTCCGCTAGGATAGGCATTGTTGGAAGCTGGCTTAGTGGCAAGTACTTTTTTAATGCGACGGTCGGCTTTGTAAGGGCGGGGAATTTTCCAATAATTTTTCATCACGTCTTTTGCTTCTTGAGCGGTTTCTTCGGAAGAATCCAAAAGTCGAAAGGTTTGCGGATAGTTTTTTCTGGTGAGGTTTGGCAGAGTTGGTTGGATCACGTTTTCTGGCCTCATAAAATATTCTGCTGAGGCTTGCGTTAATTCTGCTTCATTAAGATCACTTTGTAATTTGATGATTTCTTCAATCTCTTTTTTTCTTTCGGCGCTATTAATTTTAAAAGGCTCTTCCAGCAGAGTTGGCGTTAAGCTGCTGCCTCTGAAATAGGGAATGGCATTAGCGAAAGCGATGTTTGAAAAATAGACCAGCGAGGCTGTTAGGAAAAGTCTGAGGAAGTTGGTCATTATTTTGATTTAGCTATTTGATTGATGCGCGGCTAATTCTTTTTTTGCAGCAGTAAAATCTTTTTGAAAGTCAGAATTTTGCAATAAGCCGCCAATTACGATAAAAGCCAATCTAC
>CAIUFU010000133.1 GCA_903898475.1 uncultured Alphaproteobacteria bacterium
AGACTTAGGACGGGTTCTTACTGGTTGATTAACGCAGCCACCCAAAGAAATGGAAGAGACTTCCTCAACTATTGGTAAAAGATGAGGATTTTTCTCTAAAACTTCTAAAACGGGCAATATTGATTGAGAGATGTCTTTTAATCTTCCTCTCCTAGTTGTTTTATCAGATCTTTGGCCAACTCCCTCGGTAAGAAATCGATGAATCAGAGTCTCAGAATTCACAAAGCGTTGTTCTGGATTTGTACTTTTATAAGATTCTGCGAGTGAATTGAATTTATCAGTAATTCTTTTTGTTAATTCTTCTTGGTTGAAATGAGCTGGATATTGAATCACGCAACCGCCTTGTTCTAGAGTTTCTAATTCAAGGATTAAGTCTGCGGTTAAAATCAATACAGAACAACCAAAGAGATTAATATCCTCAAGACCCTTAGGAAGCTCCGGTAAGGTTTTGAGATTTTCGCAGTGTTGAAGATCTAATTTTTTAACAGTTGATGGGATGTTGTTGATTGTTTTTAGGGCTATACAATCACAGAGATCAATCTCCTCAAGACCTTCAGGAAGATTTGGTAGAGTTGTGAGATTTCTGCAGTATCCAAGATCTAATTTTTTAACAGTTGATGGGATGTCGGGGATTGTTTTTAGGGCTATACAATCAAAGAGATCAATCTCCTCAAGACCTTCAGGAAGCTCCGGTAAGGTTTTGAGATTTCTGCAGTGTCCAAGATTTAATTTTTTAATAGTTGAGGGGATGTTGGGGATTGTTTCTAGGGCCCTAAAACCAGAGAGATCAATCTCCTCAAGACCTTCATGAAGCTGTGGTAGAGTTGTGAGATTTATGCAGTATCCAAGATCTAATTTTTTAACAGTTGATGGGATGTTGTTGATTGTTTCTAGGGTGCTACAACCAGAGAGATTAATCTCCTCAAGACCTTCAGGAAGCTTTGGTAAAGTTTTGAGATTTATGCATTGTTGAAGATTTAATTTTTTAACAGTTGATGGGATGTTTTTGATTGTTTTTAGGGCGCTACAACTAAAGAGATCAATCTCCTCAAGACCTTCAGGAAGATCCGGTAAGGTTGTGAGATTTATGCAGTATCCAAGTTTTAATTTTTTAACAGTTGATGGGATGTTGGGGATTTTTGATGAGTAGTTTTTTTTTGCTTTAACTTCTGTAGTGCCTTCTGGAATAACCTCGGTGAGAGTTGTAATAGTTAATACTGTCATTTCAGATTTGGATAAACGATTAAGTTAATTTTTACGATTCGATAACTTGAAAGCGATCCTTAAGAAATATCAAGATTCTTGCAGGTAAAAAATTAAAAAGAGTTTGAAGTGTGAATTTTGACGCGAGGTTATGATTGAGATTTGCAAAAATTGGCAATTTTACACTCGCCACATTTTGGCTTTCGCGCCTGACAAACATAGCGCCCATGCAGAATCATCCAATGGTGGGCGTGGGTTTGCCATTTTTTTGGGATGGCTTTCATTAAGGCGAGTTCGGTTTTTTCAACTGTGGTTTCATTAACAAAGCCAAGGCGATTAGCCACGCGAAAAACGTGAGTATCAACCGCGATGGTCGGATGCCCGAAGGCGCAGTTTAAAACGACATTGGCGGTTTTTTGGCCGACGCCAGCGAGAGAAATTAGCGCGTTAAAATCCTCGGGAACTTCTGAATTAAAATTTTTTACCAAACTCTCAGAAAGTGCGATAATATTGGCCGCTTTGCCATTGTAGAGGCCGATGGTGTTGATGTATTTTTTAAGATTTTTTTCACCAAGTTTGAGCATTTTTTCTGGTGTATCTGCTATTTTAAAAAGCTCTTTAGTTGCTTTATTAACCCCAATATCAGTGCTTTGCGCCGACAAAACCACGGCAACCAAAAGTGTGTAATTATTTGTAAATACTAACTCGGTTTTAGGATGCGGATTTTGCTTGTGCCAAATTGCAAAAATTTGCTCGATTTTTTTTCTATCCATTTTTTGGAATTTTAATTTTACAAATAAATTAGGGTTTCTTAAGTTCCGCGCCAAACGTGATCTACAGCCGCCTCATCATCATTTCAAAAACGTAATTTCCAATGAATTTTCAAGATATAAAAAAGCAAAGCAAAGTCCATTTCATTGGTTTGGGAGGCATTGGTATGAGTGCTTTGGCGTTTATTCTGCGTGAATTAAATGTTGCGGTTCAAGGATCTGATCTAGCAGAAAATTATTTAACTCCAAAGTTGCGCGAAGCTGGGGCGACTTATTTCGTGGGCCATAAAGCTGAAAATATTTCTGATGATGTTTCGCTAATTGTGCAAACTTCAATCATCAAAACGCAAAATCCTGAAATCATCGAAGCACAAAAAAGAAATATTCCAATCATCACCCGCGCCAATCTTTTGGCGATGATTATGGGCGAATATAAAGGTATTACAATTGCTGGAACCCACGGAAAAACTAGCACCACGGGCATTACTTCACTAATGTTAGAAATTGGCGGGCTTGATCCAACTGTGATTAATGGCGGCGTTATTCACTATTTTCACAGCAATTCAAAAATCGGCAAAGGCCAATATTTGGTGGCAGAGTCTGACGAATCTGATGCCAGCTTCGTTGATCTTCCAAGCTTTATTGGCGCGGTTACAAACATTGAAGCAGAACATTTAGAATTTAGTGGCTATGCCGGAAGTTTTGAAAAACAAAAAGCCTGTTTTGAAAGATATGTGACGCAAATTCCAGAAAATGGAATGTGTGTGCTTTGTATTGACAGCCCAGAAGTTGAAAAAATTTACGACAAATTAAAATCAACCAAGAAAAATCTGGTCACTTATTCAGCAAAAAAAGCGGCTGATTTGATGGTTAAAAATACTAAAATGGATGCTACAGGTTTAACCTTTGATGTGCTTTTTAAATCAGGTCGCGAAATTAAAGATATCAAAATGCCGGTTTACGGCGAACACAATGCCAGCAATGCTTTAGTGGCAATTGCTATTGGCGATTTCTTGGGGCTAAATGATGCGCAAATTATCAAAGCGCTTGCCACTTTTAACGGTGTAAAACGTCGCTTCACCAAAGTTGGCGAATATGAAGGTGTGGCAATTATTGACGATTACGGACATCACCCAACTGAAATTTCAACCACGCTAAAAGCGGCGCGCCATTTTGCCGGAAAACATAAAGTGATCTGCGTTTTTCAACCGCATAAATATTCACGGGTTCACGATTTATTTAATGAATTTTGTAATGCTTTTACTGACGCTGATTACTTAATTGTTTCGGACGTTTATTCAGCCGGACAAGCCCCAATTGCAGGGGCAGGGCAAGATGATTTAGTTGCGGGAATTACCAAAGCCGGTCACAAAAATGTGATTAAAATGAATAGCGAAAAAGATTTAGCACAAATCGTAAAACCATTAATTAGCGCTGGTGACATTGTCTTTTGTGTGGGTGCCGGAACTGTCACTTACTGGGCCGCCGCTTTAGCCGATCAATTAAAAAACACCTAAATTCTGATGGAAAAAATTGCCAATCAAGTTGTTACAAAAGAGTTAAACAGCAAAGAAGAAATCCTTCTAGCCTACGAAATCGTGAAGCAGAGATATCAGAAATTAAGTTTAGAAGATTTTGCCGCGCAAATTTCTGAGATGATTGAGATGAATGATTTTAAAATGGTTGGTGCATTTATTGATGATAAAATCGTGGGAGTCTGCGGCTATTGGGTGCTACGCATGCTTTACTGCGGACGCTACATTCAGCTTTCAAGTTTCATTGTTGATGAAGAAAAAAGAGGCTTTGGAATTGGTAAAAAAATTCTTGGCGAAATCGAAAAAATCGGCAAAAAACTAAACTGCGAAAAAATTATTTTAGACTCTTTTACTGAGAATAAAAAATCGCATTCGCTCTATTACAAAGAGAATTTCTACATTCGTGGATTTCATTTTATGAAAGATTTGTAAAAATTTAATAACACTTCAAAATCAAGATTTAACAAGACATCACATTGTTAAACTTAATAACAAACCTAGTCTAAATATGCGCGTCACCAGCTCATCTGTCGAAAGTAATTCAGTGTCCATAAATTCTCTTCCTGCGCAAATAGAGATGTTTCAGAAATTTAATACCAAAGAAGGAATTGCTAAAATGCAGACGCAACAATCTTTGGAAGGCTATAAGTTCATTGATCTTTTTGCTGGAATAGGGGGAATTAGAACGGCGTTTGATAAATTAAAAGCGAGCTGTGTTTTTTCTTCCGAGTGGGATAAGTTCAGTCAAATAACCTACGAAGCAAATTTTGGACATAAACCTTTTGGAGATATTACAAAAATTTCAGCCGAAGAAATTCCTTCTTTTGATATACTTTTGGCGGGTTTTCCATGCCAGCCATTCTCTAATGCTGGTCATAAAAAAGGTTTTGAAGATACTAGGGGAACTCTATTTTTTGATATCTGTAGGATCATTGATTTTCACAAGCCGCAAGTATTGCTACTTGAAAATGTGAAGGGATTTAAGAGCCACGATAAGGGTCGAACATTTGCGACCGTTAGAAAAACTTTGGAAGAGATGGGGTATAATGTTTACTCGCAAATATTGAACTCAAAAGATTTTGGAGTTCCGCAAAATAGAGAGAGAATCTACATAGTTGCATTTAGAGATTTTGTTAAATTCAGTTTTCCGCTTCCTCTGGAGAGCAAGACTAATCTTGGATCTATCATGCAAGATGAGGTAGATGCTAAGTATACTATTTCAGATAAATTGTGGGAAGGTCATCGGCGCAGAAAATTAGAACATCAAAGAAAAGGTAATGGTTTTGGTTACTCAATTTTTAATAAAAAATCTGCTTATACGAGCACAATTTCTGCCAGATATTACAAAGATGGATCAGAAATTCTGATCGAACAGAACGATAAAAATCCTAGAAAATTAACCCCAAGAGAAGCAGCGAGGCTGCAAGGATTTTCGGATAATTTCGTTATCCCAGTAAGTGATGTTCAGGCTTATAAGCAGTTTGGCAATAGTGTTTCTGTGCCAGTATTGGAGGCTATCGCCTTGGAAATTAGTAAATCTTTATCGGCTAAATCATGAAAATAAATAAACTCAAAATCAAAAGTGATAAACTTGATCTGAATCTAAAATTTTATTTCTTCTTAAAATATTTGGTGAAAGCAAAGCTTACCGAACCTCAATCTCAAAATCTTTTAGAAAGGAT
>CAIUFU010000134.1 GCA_903898475.1 uncultured Alphaproteobacteria bacterium
ATTCTTTTGCCAAATTTCAATCACCGCGCCGTCAATTGGCACGTTGAAAGAGTCGGTGACGGTGCCTTGAATAAAAATAATTTCGCCAAAAGCGCGATAAAATGAGCCGGTTTTTTTGGCTAGATTATTGGTGGTGGCAAAAGTGTCTGGCATCGACAAATCAGCGGCGAAAAAGCGCGACGGGGTTGGTGTTTTTGGATCAAAAACTGAAGGCGCTTCTTTGGCGTAACGATTAACGGGATTACCTTTTACATCTTTGAAGGCGGCAGGAGTAACAGTTTCAACGGCGAAAGCAGAAACTGAAAAAAATAGTAAAAACGCTACGACCAAAAAACTCGTAGTCATGCTGAGCCTGTCGAAGCATGATTCTAGACCGCGCCTTGAATCATGCTTCGACAGGCTCAGCATGACTTGGGAGGTGTTTTTGGAAGTAGTGTTAATCATACTTTTGGCAGAGTAACTCCAGTTTGTTTCATGTATTTACCGCTGCGCATGTCGTAAGAAATTTCGCAAGGTTGGTCGCCTTTGAAAAACAAAAATTGGCAAGCGCCTTCGAAAGCATAAATTTTGGCGGGAAGCGGCGTGGTGTTAGAAAATTCTAAAGTAACGTGACCTTCCCAACCTGGTTCCAGCGGGGTTACGTTCACAATAATTCCACAACGAGCGTAAGTTGATTTGCCAACGCAAACTACCAAAACATCTTTGGGAATTTTGAAATATTCAACGGTGCGAGCCAAAGCAAAACTATTTGGCGGAATGATGCAAACGTCAGTTGTGCGATTTACAAAACTAGTTTCGCAAAAGTTTTTCGGATCAACAATTGCCGAATCAATATTTGTGAAAATTTTAAACTCGTTAGAAACACGGGCATCGTAGCCGTAAGAAGAGTTGCCGTAAGAAATTATTTTTTCACCTTTAGCGTCAAGGCGCACCTGCTGTGCTGCGAACGGCTCAATCATTTGTTCACTTTTAACCAGCGCAGCAATGGATTTATCAGAAAGAATAGACATTTTTTTCGATTAGAAATTTGTGATTTTAGCGAGAAGTTACTTGCCTGTAAGGGGAGCGGTTTTTATAAAAAAAGAATCTCAATTCGCAAATGTAAAACTGCAGATTTTTCACTTACTCACCCAAAACATCTTAAAACAAAATGCACGACATCTCTTACCTACACGACATCTTAATTTTGCTCTTTGCTTCCGTTTTAATCGTCATCGTTTTTAAACAACTCGGCCTCAGCCCTGCCCTTGGATATTTAGTTTCTGGCGCTGCCATCGGGCCTTTCGGGTTTGGGGTTTTAACCAGCACTGAAACTACTAAATCAATCGCCGAACTGGGAATCGTTTTCTTACTTTTCGCTATTGGTTTAGAGCTAACTTTCAGCAGGTTGCTAGCGATGAAGAAGTATGTTTTAGGCTTTGGTAGTGCGCAGGTAATTTTTACGTCGCTGGCGATTTCCGTGATTTGTTCTCAATGCTTTGGCCTTTCACTTGAAACCTCAATCATCGTTGGCACCGCACTATCGCTGTCTTCAACTGCAATTGTAATGCAGGTAATCGCTGAACATTCCGAACAATCAACTCGCGTTGGTCGTTTATCTTTTTCGATTCTTCTGATGCAAGATTTGGCGGTGATTCCGATTTTGGTTTTGCTTCCTTTGCTTGCTAAAAAAGAACTCAATGTTTTCAGCGCGCTCGGCGAAGCCTTGCTCAACGCTGCGATCGCGATGGGAATTATTGTGGCGGTTGGTCGCTTAATGTTGCGTCCGATTTATCGCTTAATCGCTGAAGCAAAAAGTGACGTGTTATTTTTGAGCTTCACTTTGATGATTATTTTGGGTGCATCTTTCTTAAGTAATTACATGGGCTTGTCATTTGCCCTTGGCGCTTTCATCGCTGGTTTGATGGTGGCAGAAACTGAATATAAATATCGCGTTGAAGAAGAAATTTTGTCGCTGAAATCGCTGCTTTTGGGGTTATTTTTCATGACCATTGGCATGTCTTTCGACTTTGATTTATTGGTCTCAAGCTTGCCTTACATCGTGATGGTTTCTCTCGCGCTCATCGCCGTTAAAACCGGAATTATCGTGCTACTTTGCAAAATTTTCCGCTTTCCAATTGCGCCAGCAATTCATACGGGACTACTTTTATCGCAAGGCGGCGAATTCGCTTTCGTAGTGTTTTTGATGGCCGTACAGCAGAAATTTATGGATAATGATTTGTCACAATTTTTGATGACAGTTGTGACCTTCACCATGGCGCTGACGCCTTTGCTTGCAGCTGCGGGGCGAAAAATCAAAAGCCACCTCTACACCAAAGAAGTGCTGCAAGATAATCAAATTAAAAGAGAAATTGGTGATATTTCGAAGCACGTAATTGTGGTTGGGTTTTCGAAAGTCGGCCGCATCGTTTCTTACATTTTGCGTAAGCGCGGCATCAATTACATCGTGCTTGAAAATAACCACCGCTCGGTGCGCATCGAAAAAAACAACGGCTACAACATTCACTACGGCGACGCCATGAATGTTGATATTTTGCGCTACGTTGGCATTGAACGCTGCGAGTCAGTGATTGTAACGATGGAAGACGAAATCGCCTGCATGAAAATCACCAGATTCATCCACGAAAATTTCCCCAATGCTGCGGTGATTACGAAATCTGAAACCATCCACAATGCTGACCGTTTTAAGAAAGTCGGCGCGAGTTTGGTTGTGTCAAAAAACCTAGAAACCGGCCTACAATTAACCCACGCGGCTTTAACTTCAGTTGGAGTTAGCAACGGCGAAATCAACAACGCTTTAGCTGCTTTCCGCGACATTAATTCAGACGTAATGCGTGATGTAATTCTCTACGATGAAAATAGCGGCGGGGAAGAGATTTTTGAAAAAAAATAAGCTC
>CAIUFU010000135.1 GCA_903898475.1 uncultured Alphaproteobacteria bacterium
AACTCAAGAGATCCCTCACTTCGTTCGGGATGACAGTTTGCTAATTAGTGGGTCTAATAATTCTTAAATTATTTTTCTAAAACCGTCATCCAAACTGAGGCAATTGCTTGTGCGGCAATTCCTTCTTCGCGTCCTAAAAATCCAAGTTTTTCGGTAGTTGTTGCCTTAACATTGACGCGGCTTTTATCGATTTCTAAAACTTTTGCCAACTCTTCTTCCATCGCTTTTTTGAATTTAGAAATTTTTGGTTTTTCACAAAGTATCGTGATGTCCAAATTCAAAATAGTTGCGCCTTTTCTCACTAATAAATGCTTGATGATTTTTAGCATTTCGCGCGAATCGATATTTTTCCATTTCGCATCAGATGGTGGAAAATGTTCACCGATGTCACCTTGTCCAATTGCCCCTAAAAGTGCGTCAATTGCGGCGTGAATTCCTACATCGCCATCAGAGTGAGCGTCAATTTTTTTATCAAATTCAATATCAACTCCGCAAATTCGAACAAATTTAGTTTCATCATCAAGACGTTTGCGAAAAGCGTGAACATCAAATCCGGTGCCGCAGCGATTTTCTTCTTTTACATTTTGCACCAGCATCGAAACCATGCGCTGAGCTCTTTCAAAGTCTTCTTGGGTAGTGATTTTAAAATTATTTTGTGATCCCGGTACAATCGCTACCGGAATCCCCGCATATTCATTTAGTGCGGAATCGTCGGTGAAATTTAAATCTTTGAAAGCGATGTGAGAATCTAAAATATCTTTGTAAATAAAGCCCTGCGGGGTTTGCGCGCGCCATAAATTTTCGCGCTCTAGCGTCCATTCAATTTTTCCGTCAGAATATTTTTTAAGAGTATCTTCAACTGCAACTGCCGGAATTACGGCCGGATGAGTTTCTAATTTTTCTAAAATGCCATTAATAACGCGCTTAGAAACAAAAGGGCGCACGCCATCATGAATTAAAACTTTGGTAGGATTATATTCTTGTAAAGCCTTCAAACCAAAGCGAATGGAGGCTTGGCGAGTGTCGCTGCCAAAAACTGGATTTAGCAAATCAAGGCCGGAAGCTGCTTCTTCGTAGAGATCAACATCATCTGGATGAATCACGCAAATTACGTCATCAATTTTTGGATGATTTAAAAAAGCCAAAATAGTGTGACGCAAAAGCGGAACTCCGGCGAGTGACAAATATTGTTTAGGAATTCCCTCGTCACTATTGAAGCGATTGCCGCGTCCGCAAGCAGTGATTAATGCGACGATTTTTTGCATGATTAAGATTTATTTTTTGCAATTCGGTCTTCCATCTCGCCGCGGAAATTTTTGATCAAGCCTTGAACTGGCCAAGCTGCGGCGTCTCCCAAAGCGCAAATTGTGTGACCTTCAATTTGTTTGGTGAGATTATAAAGTTGATCGATTTCTTTCACTTCTGCTTTGCCTTCAATCATGCGATCCATGATGCGCATTAACCAACCTGTGCCTTCGCGACAAGGTGTACATTGGCCGCAAGATTCATGTTTGTAGAAATGTGAAAGGCGAGCAATTGCGGCAATTACGTCAGTTGATTTATCCATGACGATGACGCCAGCTGTTCCAAGACCAGATCCCGCTACTTTTAATGAATCGAAATCCATCAACACAGTGTCACAAACTTCTTTGTTAAGCATTGGCACAGAAGAACCGCCGGGAATTACGGCAAGCAAATTATCCCAACCGCCGCGGACGCCTCCCGCATGTTTTTCAATTAATTCGCGTAGAGAAATTCCCATTTCTTCTTCAACGTTGCAGGGTTTATTAACGTGACCCGAAATACAAAAAACTTTGGTGCCAGTATTTTTTTCGCGTCCCAAACCCGCAAACCAAGATGGTCCGCGACGTAAAATTTCTGGAACAACAGCGATTGATTCAACGTTATTAATTACAGTTGGGCAGCCGTAAAGTCCGATAAGGGCTGGAAATGGTGGCTTCAAACGAGGTTGGCCTTTATTGCCCTCAAGACTTTCAAGTAATGCAGTTTCTTCGCCGCAAATGTAAGCGCCGGCGCCGCGGTGAACAAAAATGTCTAAATCCCATCCGCTTTGGCAGGCATTTTTACCGATTAATTTTGCATCATAAGCTTCATCAATTGCTTTTTGTAGGGCGACAGCTTCGTTGTAATATTCACCACGAACATAGATGTAGCAAGTGTTGGCATTGATGGCGCGAGAAGCGATTAAACATCCTTCTAAAAGTTTGTGCGGATCGTTGCGCAAAATGTCGCGATCTTTGCAAGTGCCCGGTTCAGATTCGTCAGCATTAATTACTAAGTAATGAGGTTTGCCTTCTTTCGGATCGGCTTTTTTTGGTACGAATGACCATTTCATGCCAGTTGGAAAACCAGCACCACCGCGGCCGCGCAGCACGGAATCTTTAACTTGTTGAATCAACCAATCAGAGCCTTGATCGAGGAAGTTTTTAGTTTGCGACCAGTCACCTCTTTTTTTTGCAGCCTCTAAATTTGCAGACTGAAAACCATAAAGATTGGTAAAGATTTTATCCGATTCTTTGAGCATTTTTTTGGAAATTTTTTGGGAGAATTTGTGCGAAAAAAAGAAGTGAAAGAGATCGTAAATTTGCTTTTGGTAA
Organism: uncultured Alphaproteobacteria bacterium; assembly: GCA_903898475.1. GTDB lineage: Bacteria > Pseudomonadota > Alphaproteobacteria > Rickettsiales > UBA1997 > UBA2645. The sequence goes on from CAIUFU010000135.1 coordinate 2,619, forward strand.
AATCAAGAAAGCAGCAACCTTGTTAATTTTCGGACAAATTTTTTTAAGCAGAAAAGTTTTGGAGAGTAAAGATTGATTAAAAAACTTGCGCAAATAAAAAATCTTTTTGATCTATCTGTTTAGTAAAATACATCACATCTAATTTAACGAAAAATTCCGTGTTCAAATTCAAGAATCTTCTGAAAAAAATCCTGGTCTTATCATTGTTATCTATGCAGTTCTCCTGCTACCAGGGCAAGGTAGATCCATTTGACACTCAAAACGGACTTAGCAGAGGAGAAATCAAAGAAAGTTTGATGAAAAAACCAGAAAAACAAGGTGCCAAAAAACAAGGCTTGGCAAAAGATGAAGCGCCGATCCCAAACATCTCAAAACTAATTATGACCCCACCGCCACCAGCAATTGGCGGCAGCAAAACTCTGTCATTTTCAGTAACTGAGCAAGTGCCTTTGAAAGACGTTTTAATTGAGCTTGGACGTGTTGCGCAAATCGACGTTGATCTTGATCCCGGCATTTCGGGTGGCGTGATTATCAATGCTAAAAATCGTCCCTTCAAAGAAGTTATTGATCGCATCGCAACTCTTGGAAACTTGCGCTACAGCTATGAAAATGGCGTTTTGCATTTCGAGCGTGATGCGCCTTACATGAAAAATTATTTCGTAGATTATTTGATCGATGGTCAACTTTGGTCGGACGTTGAAACTAACATTGCCGCCATTCTAGCCGCCTCAACTGCATCGGCTCCTGTTGGGGATGAATCTACCGCGGCACCCGTTGCATCATCTTCAACTTCTTCAAATAAATCTGCGGGCATCCTAACAATTTTTGCCACCGATAAAGAGCATGCCGCAATTACTAAATATCTGGAAGATGTTGAGCAAAGCGCTTCTGCACAAGTTTTAATCGAAGCAAAAGTTATCGAAGTTTCTTTGAGTGATGAGTATAAAACTGGTATCAACTGGTCAACAATCGGCAAGAAAAACAGTCTCTCTGCTTCTAACGGATTCACTGCTGGCGGCGGCTTAACTTATGTTGCAACTGAGCTGTTTAATTCTGATCTTGCGGCTTCAGTTAGCGCGCTTGAAACATTTGGCGTTACTCGTACCCTTTCTAGTCCGCGTATCCACGCTATTAACAACCAGAAAGCTTCCCTAAATTTTGGTGACAAATTGGTTTATTTCAAAATCGATTCTAACCAAAGCACCATCAGTGCTACCACTTCAACCACCACTTCAAATATCACCACCACCAAGCAAGAAGAAAACGTTGGGGTGCAATTGGATATTACCCCGTCAATCAATGTTAGAACCGGTCAAATCGTGATGAGCGTTAAACCGCAATTATCAGTTCATAGCTCGGACGTACAAGATCCTGCGGTCACAGCTGCTAACTTAGTTCCGGTAATTAACACCAGAACCATCGATACCATTGCCAAAATTAAGAGCGGCAATGTTTTGGTGATTGGTGGATTGATGAAAGATACTACAACCAACTCTGATTCAGGCGTGCCTTTCTTACAATCCATTCCAATCATAGGTTGGTTCTTTAAATCAGTGTCAAAGTCGACTACGCTTGTTGAAACCGTCATCATGATCAAGGCAACCATCATAAAACAAGGTC
>CAIUFU010000136.1 GCA_903898475.1 uncultured Alphaproteobacteria bacterium
ACCTAAGAATTTGGCGGTTAGGTAGACGGAAAATAAGGCGATACTAATCATCTTGATCAATTCACTCTTATTGTTTTTCAGCTCAGAAAGGTAAGTAGCGGCTCGTTGTTTTACTTGTTGGAAGTCTGACATTTTTTCTCCTTTGGTTAGTTAAAAAAGTTAGTGCGTTAGTAATTTATTTGAACTTGGACGAGAAGGCGATGTTAGCCTTCATCTGGCTACCCATGCGACCTGAAAGCATTCCTTGGAGCTTTTGGGTTTCTTGGATGATTTTGTAGCCTTTCTCAAATGAGTCTTTGTCATCAATCTTGTATTGAGAAAGAACGGTACGGACGTGCTCGACGTCTTTTTGGAAACGATCAAGATTCTCATGATCAAAGTTTTTGATTTGTTTGGCTTGCTCTTGTACTTCTTTAAGAATGGCGTCGAGATAGCTGTAGAGCATGTCAATGGCAACCAGCGTACTGTAATATTCAGGGTTGATGCCGCTTGCCGCAGATGAGGATCCAAAGTAGGCTTGGCGCGTCACCATGGCTTTATGGATGGGAATTGAGGTTTTGTTGACGAGGTCTATATGTTTAGCATCATATTTTGCACCAGTTGCAATGCGTGTCACCATTTCACCCATGGCAGTAGCAATTCTTTTCTTGAAGGCTTTGTCGGCAGTAATGGTGATTGTTTGTTCGGTTGGATTTAGGCATTTCGTGCGCTCATCACATTTAAGAATGGTAATTTGTCCACCTTCAAGCAAGGCCTTGATCGTTTCGTTCTTAACAGCGATGGAAGATTTGTATGAGATTTGAGGACCAGAATTATCATTTTCAGGACTTTTAATGATGATAGTGCCAGTAATTGCTTGTACAAACTGAGCTAATTCATCTTCGTTATCCGCAAGGATTTGTGATTTCTTAAGAACTTCCCAAGCAACATTTATATCGAAAAGCCTGTTATCTCCATTGGCTGCATCAGCATTTTTATTGTGTTGCGTTGATTTACCGCCCGTTCCACATTCGTTTTTAGCCCTAGCATAATCTGTAGCATATCCTTTGCTATTAGCTGAAACTTCACAATAACTTTGAGACATCCCTGAATATTTGAGCCCAGACCCAACTAGGTTCTTGGCCATATCGCAGGAGTTAAGATTAATATTATTAATTCTATCAATCACGGACTGGAGTTGATCCATCGTGCCTTTGATTGCAGGCGAGAAGGTTTCCAAGGCCAACTGGAAAGCAAAACCAATAGCATTGCTTGGAATGGCTTTCATAAGAGCCACAAATTGATCTGTATTGATGTGGGAGAAGGCGCCCGTATAAATATCGATGCCACCACACCCCGCCCTAATTCCAGGAGGAATGATGCTAACTGGGTTGACGCTTACTACTTTAGAGCGGGCGGTAAAACTGCCTCCAGTATAGTATCCGGCACCTTGTAATTGATAACCACCAGCGTCAGTAGCGTTGGAAGAGGTACCACCTATGTCATTCCAGAAGCCTTCCATTGAGGCAGAAACCGATTTCGCTTGAGCACTTATTGGAGAAATAAGTAAAATAAGCAAAATAAAAGCACAAAAGCAGGAATGAATAAAAACAGCAAAGTGGGAATATTTTTTTGCAGCAATGTTTATTGTTTTGTTTCTAGAAATCATCTCCCACCTCCAATTTAGTTTGTGCGTAAATCCTCTCTTCAAGCTCAGAATGGGCTAAAACACCGAAGCCGATCGGAATTACTTTTCGGGTTTTTTTGTCGAAGAGGAGGGTGGCAGGAACGGTGCTATTATCTATTCCCATCCGAGCAATCTGGCCGTTATTCACCATAAACTTTGGCCATTCAGGCAAGCTTCCACCATCCATTGAAACAGCCATAATACTGATGCCATATTTTTGCTGGAATGCTTTAAGGATTGGCGAATAGCGATGGCAATGCGGACAAGATCCACTGAAGAGGAAGAAAACGCCGTAGCGGTCGTTGATGCTTCTGATAGTGCTTTCAACATCGGCATTTCTTTTGTCGGTCCATGATTCTTTGCCTACTTTTGAGACAGGTCTTTGCAAAGTGTAATCAAGATTTGGAGTTTTCCAAAGGACGCGGCGCCATTGATCAGCAAATGTGCCGGAGCGATCAAGCACGGTCTTTTGGTAGGCCATATAATCTTTGATATTATCCTCAGTTGGGTAGATGACTGCTTTGGTTTTTTTGTCATCAAGGGTTTTTTTGATTTCAGCGAGTTTCTGGGCAGCATCCTCTTGGTTTTGAGGGACCTCTTTAGCTATTTGTTTTGGGTCTTCTTTTACTTCTTCTGCTTTTTCCTCTTGGCAATAGAAGTTCCAACCTAAGCCATATTCGGCACAGTAATTGGGCTTTTTAGCGTGAGCTGCTGAAGATAATAGAACCGCTAGAGTCAGTGTAAGTGAAAGGATATGTTTAGTTAGAGGTTGTCTTTCCATAAGCCTCCACCGTTTGTTTTACTTTGCCTTCGATGTAGCTTTGGTTTGGCAAAGTAGCACTGCTTGTGATATCGGAGATGATTTCGCTTAAATCCATTGTGTCGAATTTAAGATTTTGCAGCTCATTTGCGGTTAGGCCGCGGCAATCTGGTGATTCACCTGAACCCCAACCAATTCCCAGCTGCGCCTTTCCTTGTTCGTTAATTACGCGCGAGATTTTTGAACCAAAACAGCAATAGCTTTTTGTAGTAGTTTGGCATGTGCCGATGATTGGGATTTTTTTGGAACAGTAAGAGCCAACGTAATGGCAGAGCTTCTTTTCTTGAGATTTCATTAGTTGAATCTCGCTGTCTTTACAGCTTGCTCCTAGATAGTCTTGACCCCACCCGCTGTCACTACAGCAGTTATTGTAGCTGATTGAATCTTTATCGCAGGAATTTTTTGTACCGGTAAAAATTTTTAAATTATCAATTGAGGCATCATTATCTTTGCCCATTTGATTGAGGGCTTGGAGATAAGAAATGGATTTCGCGAAGTCTTTTGAGTCAGAATCTGCTTCAACTTTGGTACATTGACCATTAGTACAATAAACATTGGAACCACAGGTGACGTTAGCAGTCGAAGTGGTTGTGGTAGTAGCGCAGTTGTAAAGATTTTGGGTGTAGTTGCAGATATTCTCATCCGAGAAACTTAAGCATTTTGAGCTTTGGAATGAACAGTTGCTTGGAATGTTGACGCAGGTATCAACCATGTTACAGACACGATCTTTAGCGTAGTTGATTAAATATTTTGCGTTACCAGAACCCCAATCAGCAACTCCTAGAATCATCTCTATCTTGTTGTCGCCGTTGATTAAGTAAGGTGCTAAATCAGTGTTGGGTGCAAAACTGGAATATCTACCGCGCTCACAGTAGCCGGCATTCACATCTCCATCTTGAAAAACTACACTACCATTGAGTTTGATTTGAGTTACATCATCCCCACCTGCCGTTAGTAGCCTAAACGACGTAATTGCTGACTTATCTTTGATGTAAACAGTGGTATTGGCGTAGTATTTGGTGCATCTACCTCCCCTACTTGCTGGAAAATCAACCATAATATAAGGATAACTGAAGGTCGTTTGAGATCCCCCAGAAACACTCACTAACTTTGCGCCATCTACGCAATTAGGTTCGATGTATTTATCACAGGTGCGTAGAGCGTTTTCAGTTTTAGTAAGAGTTAGAGGCTTACATTCACCATAAGTGCCGGTAAGCATTGCAACTATTTGATCAGGATTGCCTTCGATTGCTTTACCAGTATTGAGAAAAGAATCATTTGGGTTAATAGTCATTTGCGGGCGATTTGGCAAACCATTACTCATTAAATCACCTTCGGATGATGATTTAATTTTGGCTTGAGCATCAGCGTCAGTGCTGCCACCGCCATAATATTTGGTTTGTTCTGGATTGTCCGTTGTGTAACCGGGAACAGTTGATTTGTTTTGGGCAGTGATTGTTGTGGTGGCAGAATCTTTGTAAGTAGCACCAAAGTCTAAGGCCGATTGACGAGCGTCGGAAATGGCATCAGCAAAGGCGAAAAGTGGAATAATTGCGAAAATGGTGAGAATTGGAAAGGTGATTAGTTTCAATTTTTTCACTTTTGACCTCGGGAGTTGATTTTGGCCAGTATTGCAGCAGCTTGTGATTTGGCGTCGCCTTGGCCGTCAGCAAATTGTTCGAGGACATAATTCAGGGTGACATTACCGGTAATGCGGTCGTGAATTGGGGTGAAATTGCAGCTAGATTCTTCACAATCTTGGGCGGGTTTGGCTAGAACTACAAAGGTTGGAACTAACTCAACATTGAACATCTCAAAAAGCCGCGGATCAATGATAGCTGAAACATTTTCTTTGGCGAGTTCACCAAGAAATTGTTGGGTGTTGCGCAGAGCACCTCCAATTAGGCCTCTAAATACCATGACTCCACCTGATTGTCTGGCTTGGATCATCAAATCTTTGAGGGAAGCTCTAGGAATTGATGCCGATACAAAAATCATCAAAGGATAATTGGTGATTTGATTCTTTTGAATATCCGTAGGCTTAAAGCGGTAGTTGTTTAAGAGCTTGCCAATTGAATCATTTTCGCGCTCTTTGGCGTTGGTGCTGACGTTATAATCAATTGTTGGCAAAGGTTTGGCTTGTTTGGCCAGAAGTTCATTTTTATTTTTCTGAATCCACTCAGCTTGAGTTTTATAAGCTTGGCCTTTTTGAACATTCTCAACGCTACTTAAAACTTCACTGACGCTTTTAGCATGAGTATTTATGGCCCTCTCTTTGCTGGCCTCAATTTTCTCTACTAGCTCTTCCACCTCTTCAACTTCTGATTTATCTGTTTTCCCAACTACTGCTTTACCGGAACTAGGAGAATTAGTTTTAATATTTTCGATAAATCTCGTCGCTTCCAATCTGTCTTTTTCACTGATTTCAGGCACAGCGATCGGTTCACCTGCTTGCAGTGTGAAGGGCAGTAATATTGCGATGATTAAACTTCTAAGGAGCAACTGTGACACAGCAATTACGCTTCCTCCATAGCAAGTAGTTAAAATCTTCACCTTGTACCGGAATCTCACGAAAAGACTCCCAGAACATAGTTGCTTTACCCAAGGGATTACACCCAAGCAGCGGGTCAATTGTTGGAACCGGCACAGTAAGCTGTGTACGATATTGGCTCTTTTTAATCATTGGCGATGGAATCGCGGCGCAAATTGCTTCAGGGCCGGAGGTGATTGGTAAAAAAGTCTCGCGATGCATTTTATAAACCATGCGTGACACCACTAGAGCTGAGGACTGAATTGAAGTGTTGTGGGTAATTACCTTACCGTTCATTGGGTACATACTGCCTTGACAACCGGAACACCAGAACAATGGATCAAGTGGTAGCCAGACACTTGCTGACAAGCAGTCAGCAGCACATGCAGCTTGAGCGATTAGATTTCCAAACAAAATTGACTCAGGACTTAGAACAAAAGACAGCTCATCATCTTGCCAGAGTGGATCAATTTCAGTGATGTAGGCGATGTCAAAATTTTGTGTGTTTTCAACACATAAAACATCCATGACCAAACTCAACAAGCTAAAGACAGGATATTGGTACCAATGCACATTCCACGTTGCCGGATTAAGCTCTGTTCCCGCCCCAACCTCAGGATCTCCTCCGGAGCCAAGTGGAATACCCGGATCAATTTTTTTGCCGCCAATACCAACGAAGCAGAATGGCTCTTTAGTGACATCAATCAAACGAATTGGCTCCCAATAACCAACTGCGACGCCGATTCTAACAAACACCGGAGGTGGTGCAGGACAGGCACAGACAGGAGACGGAAAATTGGTTGTATCGGCAGTTTTGCCCGGAGCAACAGGGGCAGCCCCAATTGTTATCGGTAAAACACAGGCCCAACAAATGTCGGTGATTGGATTCACCATGCGGCCTGTGCATGTTTTAGCCTGAACTGTGCTTGAAACAAAAAAAGATAAAATAAGCAATATTGAAGTGGTTAAAAAAGGGGAGTGTTTCACAAAGCCACCTCTCTTACTTTCAACATCTTACCTTCTTGCTCAACCACTGCCGGCACAGCTTTAATACCAAATTTATTAGTTAGGTTGCCCCCCTGGTCAAAATAAAGACGCACTTTTCTAGTACGCATTAGGTCGATAATTTTACCGCGAATCAGGATAATTTTAGCTTTTGATTTGCGCTGTTTGTGCTGTTTTAATGCCCATTTAACTTGGGTTTCATCATCACCATCGATGAAGATTAGGGCTTGGGTCATGGAGAGGTAATCGAGTGGGTTAACCTTGGTTCCAGCTCGATAAAAGACTTTGCCAGTTTGATCGGCTAGATCAGTGGGCTTAGAAACTGATGGATCGAAGAGCCATTCACGATTGCCGGCCGCCTTGGTTATTCCACCAACTTCTTTTGGGGAATTAACGCTTGCCACCATTTGGGTTTTCATGTCATTTTGGAACTTGGCTAACTTACCATCCTTTTGGGCAGCTTGAAGCTTCTCCTGAATGTCTTTTAAAAAGTCCTTTTCAGTGATTTGGTAAGTTGAACCTTGGATTCCGTAGTCTTTTGCGACTACTGCTTTGCTACTAAAAAGTAGCAATAGCAGTGCCAATAATGTCTTTTTCATCAACTAGTCCTAGGTCTTGGTAACGAGAATCGAGAGAGTCTTTGTGAGGGGTATAAGCAAAGAACTTGTGAGGCGGAATGATTCCTGGCTCTATTGGAAGTAATATGCGCTCGCCTCCTTCAAACTTTGATGATTTTTTTGTGGCAAAATCCTCAAACTTCTTAGTGTAAGGCTTGATCACGCCAATCAGCTTACCGGCTACATAAGCCTCTTTGTCGATAATGGTAATTTTTCTGCTTTTGAACTCTTCTGGATTAGTAAGTCTGAAAAGATTAAAGTTGCGGAAAACTTCCTCATAAGTCAGATCATCAAACTTGGCATCTTTTGGGACTAGAACCTGATCCTTATAAATTTCCCCACCCTTAACCTCTATTTGATCTCCGGCAAAGCCTCCAGCTAGCTTAATAAACTCTTTTTCTTGGTTAGGGTAGTGCTTGTTATTTCTGACTTTGAAGACAAAGATTTGATCTACCTTGCTTGGGAGCTTACCTTTAAGAATTAGAGCGGAGCGAATTGGCAAAGACTCACTACGATTTACAACAAGTTGGAAATTGGCCTGTAAAATCCAACCAATCACCATGATTGTCGCGGCAAGCAATACTGCTTTAGTTGATGATATTCTTGCGCGTTTACTGAGTTTTTTCATTTTTTACTCCTTAGTTTTAGGTTAATTTTTGGGTTATCTGAGATTTGGCAAAGATTCTTCTTTGAGATCATCTGTGGATTTGTTTTGGAACCTATCTAGGAGGCTTTCTTGGGGACGATCCGCTACAAATTTTGTTTGGCTTACCACAGTTTCAAACAACACCTTCTCAAGGTCTTTGGTAATGTCAGGAACGCCTTCTGAAACTACGGTTTGCTTTTGCAGCAAGATGTAATTGCCGCTTTTATTGATGTCTTTGAGTAGGGTTTCGAGGTTTGCAATATAGGTTTTAACAGCTTCGGTCATTTGCTCTTCAGCAACTTCATGATCAGCAAGGTAGCGCGCCAGCTTTAGGCTGAAGTCGTTATTGAGATAAACTAAATCAACGACAGCGATTTTTGGCACTTTCCTCATGGTAATTTGGTAGGTGATAGCTGACGACAGCACTGAAACCAGTAAGGCAATTGTGGCGGCCATTAGAAATTCTGAGCGTATACCACGGATTTTATCTAAAAATTTTCGAGGGTAATCCTTGTTAATAGCTGATTCGACGATAATGTAATTGCCCTGATGCTTTTTGGCGCGCGATTCCAAACTTTCTATAAATCGGCGGTTATGCTCTTTTTCCAAAGAAGGCTCACCAAACAAGATTGGTTCTGAATTGATTAGGCGACAAATCCTGTTATCAACTGGCCCATGAATGATAGCGCTTAAATATTGATCATTTTTCGGAGGTAACTTGATAAGCAGCTCTTTGGCACCCTTTAGCCCCGAGTCATTCTTAATTTGTATTAATTTTTCTAATGACTGCTGTGACTGATCCAACAGCACTAACCAATCTATATTTCTAAGAATGTTAGTATTTGTTATGACTTGGTGACAATTCTTCTGAGTCCCGATAATGATGTTGCCATAAAGTGGCCTAACGCTCCTTGCAACACCCTCTAAAATAGAATAAGCAGCTCCTCCTTGAAATAATTGTGAAGATCCTTCCATCACTATGCTAGTTGGAAATTTTCTATCGCCAGAGTATATACTTTCTTCAACAATATTTAAGATTAGCATCTCCAATAATGGCTGAATTTCTTTGTAATAATTCAGGCCAGAAAGTTCAAAAATTGTGAGGGGATTTAGTAGCTTAATATTGTGTTGGCCTTCAAAGAAGTGACTATAATTTCCGCCAATGGAGAATGGGTTAATGTATGTTGCTAATTTTTTGATTTGGTCATCTGAGTGCTCAACCATCATATCTCTAACCATTGAGATTGAGCCACTCTTGCCATGGTTTTTTAAGATGTCATGCACCACGTTTGCGATCTGTTTTTCTTGTGCTCTAGTGACTAATTGCCCACTCTTTTTCTCGCTTTCACACATCTGAGAAACCATCGAGCAAATCACTGAAACTACCCTCCCCTCATACATGGGATTTTTCTTCATCTCCCCTTCATCAATAATAGAAAAAGGATTGATACAGAGGCGAGATTGATCTGAGAATTCGATTACCTCTCCACCATGTTTACGCACGAAATCAGCATAATTGCGACTGTCATCAAGAATAAAAATTCTGCCATTCATTCTCTGAATTGAGAGAATTAGTTCTTTGATAAAAATTGATCTTTCTGAGCTGGAATCGCCAATTACTGCAATGTTGTAGTTTCCTGCCTCATTCTTAAATGGGTTCCAAGTCATTAGACACCCATCGGCGTCATAAAGCTCTAGACCAGAATTGATGGCGCCATTTTTGTTAAAAGTTTTCATGCACGTTTTACAATTTTTTGGTTATAGAATTTGTCGGCTACTTGGGGGAAATTTTGCTGGAGCTTGAGTTGCATCACTTTTTCTAGGGCATCTTCGAAGCTCACTGCGGCACCATCACCTTCATCTTGTTGGAGCTTGAGGAGTTTCTGGTAATCAGAAAAATTGAAAAGTTTTGGCTTTCTGTTGGGAGATTTTTCGTCAGCGATTTGCTCTAGAGCATCGGCAAGGCTATATCCACTTGCGGTTAAATCATTAATTCTAGACCAATCAGAGGCTTTTGATGAGTAGAGAGCGATGGAATATGGATCGAGGATTAGGCGGCCGATAGCATAACCTGTTTGGCTATAAATTAAGGCTTCAGAATATTGTCCACTAGATGTTGTCAAACTGGTGATATCTTTCTTGAAGTTATCATCCATGGCAATTCTTTTGCTTTGAGCAAGAGCTTCGACTGATTCTTTCTTTTGTGACAATAGTACAATCCAGTCGGTATTTTCAAAGGCGGCGATCGTTGCTGAGGTTTTGTAGTAGTCGTTTACCGACTGAGTTCCAGTAATGAGGTTGCCACCATATTTTCTGGCGCGCCTAGCAAGACCTTCGATAAAGGCTGAGGAGCCTTCACCGTGTAATAAATCCCAAGCTTCATCAATTATTAGACTGATTGGAGTTTTTCTGTCTCCGAAATACATGTTTTCCGAGATTATAAACATCAGAAACATCATAACAATCGACTGAAACTCCTTCTTACTCTTGAGTTCAGCCATTTCAAAAACCATGAATACATTGGTTAGTTTGATGTTGCTTTGACCGTCGAAGAAACGGCTATAAATGCCATCAACTCCTTTCGGGTCATTTGCTGGCTTTAAAGCAAAAGGACGCATGAGAATCGCTAAGTCTTTAGCTCTTTTATCTTCGTGTGCCGCCAAACAGTCTCTGATTGCAGAGATCGAGGCATTTTTGCCATTCTTTTCCCAAGCCTCTTGAACTGCTGCTTCAATATAGCGGTCTTGCACTTGGCTAATTGATTCACTGTCTTTTTTTACCCCTTCACACATTTGACGAATCATCGATCTAATCAGCGAAATCACATCTCCGACATATTCGGGATTTTTAGCCATCGCCTCTTCATCAATAATTGAAAATGGATTAAGACAGAGGTTAGATTTATCAGAGAATTCAATAAATTCACCGCCTTGTAGCTTAGCCGTATTCATGAAAGAGCGGCCGTCATCAATTACATAAGCCTTGCCACTGCAGCCTAAAATTGAGGTGACAAGCTCTTGCATAAATACTGATTTACCAGAACCCGATTTTCCAATAACCGCGACGTTGTAGTTGCCTCCGGCGTTTCCAAATGGGTCCCAGAACAGAGGTTGGCCACGTCTGCCATAAAGCATCATGCATGGGGAACTCATACCACTCCATTCACCTTGAAGTGGGGCTAAATTAGCTACAGTCCAAGAAACCATGGTTTTGGTGCGGTTGAGCTTCTCTAGGTCTTCGAATAAGCCATCTGATTGAGTGAATGGCAGAGTCGCTAAAAATGATTGGAGATTCATATATTTATCGCGGACTATATCCCAGCCAACACCCTTGTAGATTGATTTTATGGTTTGTTCGGCTTCGTTGATTTTGTCAGATGGAGCAAAAATTACAGCTTGGTAAACGGCTTTTAGGATTCTTTGACCAGAGTTAATTTTTTCAGTGACAAAGCGCCATTCTGCGGCAGAAGTCTTCATTTCTGGAATAAACTTTGAGAGCTCTGAACCTTGCAGTCTGGTGGCGTTAAAGTTTTTGGCTTTAGCTTTGGCTTTTAGAGCGTCTTCATTGTAGGGAAGAGTGACTGAAAAACTGGTGAGAAAGGGATATTCCATGCGGCGCAGATCTTGGAAATAATCGCCAATTAAATCACGGCATTGCCATTGTGCCCAGCTGTTGGGGAAGTTTCTAACTGAGAAACAGCGGATATGGGTTTTTTTATCATTGTTGTCAGCATAAACTGTTAGCTGATCTGCTTCTATTTTTAGGAAATTTTCTGGATCGACAATTTGCTTATTGATTGAGTCAAGTGGGTTGTAGCTCAGGTTCTGCTTATGGGTTGCTACGTTGAAATTGATGATCTCATCAAGGAAATTTATTAGATGCTCCGGCAGCATTTCAGTTGAGGGAATGCCTGCTGTTCGAAGAGTAGTTTTAAAGGTTTCTTTGAAGGAGGTAATTTTGGTTAGAAGTTCAACAAAACTTATTTCTTCATTCTTTTTATTTTTATCGCCACCCGCAATTAATCCAACGGCTTGACCCATTAAGTCACTAGCCTCACCCTTCTTAATCGCCAAAGAAACCGATATTATTAAACGGAAATTCTTCAGCGTGAAGGGGCTAGAGTTAATAAATATTGTTTGATGATTGGCGGTTTTAAAATGATCAATGCGCTTCTCAGCGAGTTTCTTGTATATACCTCCCTTGATATCACGAGGCCCTTTCCACGCATCAAATAATGGGCCAACCTTTGGTGAAGCAAAGTTGATGAATTGAATGGTGCAGCCTTCGGGGAGCGCGTCAGAAAACATACCCGACAAAGTGTCGATGACGTTATCAGTGGCGCCAATTAGTGGCGTAGCCTCAAGCACAAATCCAACGGAATTGTCGTTGATAAATATTTGACGTGAATCATCGAAAGAGCGGTAAGGCAGCAAATCAGAGATTAAATTGAATTCTGGCTTGGCTGGCGCACCATTCTGTGATAAGGCCTCACCACCCAAGGTTTGGTTGAGAGTTTGGTTAATTCTGTTCTGAATTTGCTCAAAATTAATCACGCTTAACCCCCATGGAAACCCATTTTGGCTCTTCATCAACGACGTAAATGACGCTTTCCGAATGTTGATTACCATCAGAATCGATGTGTGGAGCAAACCAGATTTTACCAACTTTCTCTGGGGTCCGGAGTCTGGTTTCTTGGGCCTGAGATCCGACTGATCCTGTTTGTAGTCTTACCTCAGCATTTCCTTCTCCAGCCTTCTGATTCTTCTCTTGCTTCAACTTTTGAAGATCCTTGAGCTTTGGTGTCACAAGCTTGATTTCAATCTTTTGCGCTGAATCTACATAATTGAAACTTGGTTTATTGTTTAGTGGGGATTCATTCATATCTGCCTCTTTGATCGAGACACAGCTGCCTTTCCCGCCTTCTGGAGTTGGACAAGACCAATTACCCTTAACACTTCCCGAACAAGATGAAACAAGAGCTAAAAGACTTACGATAATTGTGAGATTGGTTGCAGAATTAAGCTTCATTATTGGCCCTCGAATTTGTTGTTGAATTTATTTGTCGGCGCCGAAGCTTTTCTGTGGCTTTTGCCGTTGAGGTGGAAGCCTTCAACAAATACGACTTCAACATCGATACCGCTTGGTATGCTAACTACTGGCTGATATTGTTCGGCGCGGGTGATAAAATAATTGGCCAAACGATCTCCTGAACTTGCAACACCCTGCCCTAAGCCTTTCTTGGCTACATCCTCAGTAGTCATGGTGCCCTGGGTTGTGAGACCGTTAGAAAAGTTTAAAGGAGGAGCTACTTTTGCCGACAAACCTTGTCCCAAGCCGCCTATAAGGCCAGCAAGGAAGGATTTGGTGACGATATCTCCTGCTCTTGATATCACATTGCCTCTAACTCCCGACTTGCCCTGCCCTGCAACATAACCTTTAACGGCAGTTTCGTAGACGAGATCTTCAGATTTAGAGCAGGTCATGTTGACGAGTTTAACGTAAACTTTCTCACTACTGAGATCACCGCTAGCGGCTCCAGTAATTAAGCAGCCTTTCAGATCAGTTTCTTGGCTATTGCCATCATAAATTGAAGAAACAGCTGGGCCCTTGATGCGTAGAAGAACTGGTCTTGGATCTGACTGTGCAGCAGCTCCAACTGAAGCATCAACGCCAGAAATTATTACTGCTTGAGCGTAGGCACCAGCAGGCACATATTCGCTGCTTTTGAAGAATTCGCCTTGTTCAATAGCGGTTTTTTCTAGATCAAGATTTGTGGTTTGAATGTTCTTTGGCAGCGCCATGGTAGTCACCTCACCATTTAAACCGACCATTTGATTGGTACCAAATGTATCTTGCTTGTTGGCCGCTTGGTTTGAGGCTGGCTTTGCAGAGTTGAGCTGACTTTTAAGTGCTTGGATTTCTTGACCTTGGGCTTCGATTAGACCGGTTTGGGCCCCTAGACTTTCTTCATATTTTTTTTCTACTTCAGCAAGACGTGACTCCATACCGCCTTTATCAGCGGCATATTCCTTTTGGAAGTTACCATAATCATCGAGCTTGGCTTCGGCATCATAGAGCCAACGATCTTCAGCTTTAAGGCCGTGATTTGGGTCTTGTAGGATGATTTTGTTTTTGCTGTCAGCGATTGTCTTAGCAAGATCACCAGCAGGCTTTTTTGGGCCGGAAGATAAGAAGGCGATGATAATGCCACCCAAGGCAATCACTGTGATGATTAGGAGCTTCTTCTGCTTTAGTTTGGATTGTTTGTTTTCTTCCATCATGTTAGCTCACCACAAAAATTTCAGTCACTTCGTCTGGCAAAAGTTCTTGTTTTTCAATTTTGATGGCGCGGACGCCGTTTTTGAAAAACATCTTTTCTTCGACTGGAATGACGCGAGAAGTTGAATTTTTTAGTAGGAAAGTTTCACCGATGAAGTTTTGACCTTTGTAGGTTGAAATACGGCGCATCCCAATATCACCTAGGTCGATGTAGTAGCGCTCCTGCTTGATAACATAGCCCTCAAGCTTGGTTTTGAGCCTCATGGCTTTAAGCAAAGCGATGATTTGAGTTTGGTAGGAGTTTTTGGTTACTTTGGCAACTTCAGCATCACTGTTAGCTACAACATTTTCGTTTTTGATGATGATTTGTTCAGATGGGATGGCTTTGGGATAAAGCAGCGCTTTGTAAGTGAAGTTTTGTTCGGTAACGATGAATAAATTTAGGGGTTTGTTCTCGGTGAAGGCCGTGGTGCGGATGTAGATCTCGCCGAGTTTGTCATCACGGGAAATGGTTAATTCACCTTCATTATTTTGAATTGAGCGGATGCGATCACCAGAAACCTTGATGCGGTTGATTTCAGTTTTGGAGATTTCGGCGGTGAATTCTTCTCCGTCTTCAACACTTTTTACTTGGGTAGCAAGTGCCGACTCTGCAAGTAAGATGGCGCATAGACACAGAAATGTAAGAATGATTAGAAATAACGGGCTAGTTAGCAGTTTTTTCAATTGAGCCTCCTTCTTTGGTCTTTAAGTTAACTTCATGAAAATCGAGAACTAGTGGTTTGAAGCCTTCGAAGGCGTAGGTGATTGAATAGGTTTTGTCTTCTAAAGAGACCTCTTCTTTGCCTAGGTAAGTGGAAAGCTTCCCTACAACTAGAACGCCGAGATTGTCTTCAGTTGGAGTGATTGACTGTGGGGTAAAATAAACTGAGATACGGCGGTTCACTACGTCAGCGGCACGGCTTTGCAAAGAAGTTTTAAGTGCTCCGTAGAATTTAGGATGAGTGACTTTGAGAACTGAATTTATGTTATATTCAACGCTGGCCGGTGTCACGGTTAACATCAAATTTACTACATCGCGGGTAAGTGCCTCTAAGTAAGCTGGCGACATTTTACCGTTGGAAATTGAAGCTTCTTGGTTGAGAGAGTTTGGGATTAGAATTGTTTGTTTGTCACCGAACATTACGGCTGCCGATAGACCCAAATTGGCGAATAACAAAATGCCACAAGCAACAACCGCTAGGTTGCGCTGCTTGAGGATTTTTTGTGTTTCTAAGATTAAATGATCTGAATGCATAATAAGTAAATTATTGGGTTTGCGTGGCGGTATCGCTTGTGTGAGAAGCGAGTATTCTTATTTTCTCAGCGAGGTCATTTTGGTTCTGTGCTTTGGCATAGTTTATGAGAACGCTTTTGTCGGCACCCTTTTCTAGTAGAGTAATGAGGTCATTTTCACGATTGAGATCGATTGAGAGTTTTGCTGCGAAGGTTTTGGTTGGAATCGAGTCAGAAGCGGAAAAGGCGGGAAAGATTTTGTCTAGGAAGGTGTTTTCTTCTAAAAAAGAGGCCACAACCAAAACGTAGATTAAATCAGCACCCTTACCGATTGAAGAATCAAAGGCCGCTTCATCTTTACTAAAAATAGCTGAAGCTGCCTGGCAATTATAGTTTAAGGCGTCACAGCTACGACTATTAGAGCTTAAGCCCACGCTTTTAACCTGAGACAAGCCTACAACAAGGATTGCAGAGGCAAGAATCAGGGATAAAACTGGTAATTTCTTCGTCAAAATCATGCGATGTAGTTTTTAATTGAAGAATCTGGCGTCGCTTTAAGTCCCAAGATGTCTCGTGGATAGTGCCAATAGATTAGCCTTTTGAGCAGCCCCTGCCCGCCCGAACCTTTGATCTTCTTCCATGATTTGAAGGAGATAACGGCAAGGATTGGGCCGAATATTCCAATGCCCATGATAGTTCCAAGGAAGATTGGGATCATGGCAGACATTGCCTCATCGATCGACCACAACAAAAATCTTGGTGCGTCGTCTAAGTGTTTGGGGATGTAAAACTTTTCTAAGTTCATGAGAGGCCAAGCTTAAATAATGGCGCTAATACCACTGGTCACCATACTTGGGCCAACTCCCGCAACAACTCCAACTCCGAAAGCTGAACCACATGCCATTAGGTTGCCTTTGATAGCTCCAACTAAAGATAGGATGAAGGCAATAGCGGCGATTGATTTCCCACCGTAGCCTTGGGCGACTTCTACGGTTTTGTCGTAGAGGGTTTTTAGTTCTTCACCACCGGTTCCGGCGAAGGAGATCTCTGGACAGAGGATGGATGCTGCCGAAATTAGCGATGCAATACTCAGGAAAGATTGGA
>CAIUFU010000137.1 GCA_903898475.1 uncultured Alphaproteobacteria bacterium
CATCACGGCTAAGGATTATTCGATGATGTTAGTTGGGCGTTTTTTGCAGGGCTTTGGCGCTGCCTCTCCTCGAATTGTCAGCATCGCCATCATCCGCGATCTTTACAAAGGCCGCGACATGGCGCGCGTGATGTCGTTCATCATGACGATTTTCATCATCATTCCCGTAATCGCGCCCAGCATTGGACAGGCTTTGTTGTTTGTTGTGAGCTGGCGTTTTCTTTTTGGAATTTTTTTGGCAGCAGCGATTATTGCAACCATTTGGACTTTTTTGCGCTTGCCCGAAACTCTAAAAAAACAAGATGCGCGCCCTTTTAATTTGCCGGCAATTTGGAGCGATCTTTTGCTGGTCTTGCGCAATAAATTTTCTTTGGGTTACACCATTTGCGCTGGTTTGGTTTTTGGCGCGCTGATTGGATATCTGGCTTCAAGCCGCCAGATTTTTCAGGATTATTTTCAAGTAGGAGAATTATTCCCCGTTTATTTTGGCATCTCAGCCCTTTCAATTGGCATCTCTTCAATTGTGAATTCGCTGATTGTTCGAAAATACGGCATGAAATTAATCTGCCATTACGCGCTGATTTTGATGATGGTGATGGCGGTAACGCTAATTGCCGTGTCACTTTTACAGCACCAGCATTTGCTGCTTTGGCAATTTATGATTTTTGCGGTGGTCACTTTTTTTGCTTTGGGAATGTTGTTTGGAAATCTTAATGCGCTGGCGATGGAGCCAATGGGACATGTTGCGGGAGTGGCTGCGGCAGTTACGGGATGCTTATCTTCAGGAATTTCAGCAGTTATTGGCACGGCGATTGGTCAATCTTACAACCATACTTTAACGCCGATATTTTGTGGATTTTTGATTCTCACCAGCGCCGCATTTTTCTTGCAGTTGTGGCTGGCAAAACAGCAATCGTGAGGATTATCTCCCTCGGTATATTTCGCGCACACCGAGGGATGACAGCAGCTTAAATCCCGTAAACTACAGTACATGATCTAGAGAATGGAAATCCCCAAAACCCAGTTTCACCGATGTAAGTAACATTGCCGATGTCACCGTCAAACGCGGCAGACATGGTTGAATCGTCACCCACAGGAATCACGTACAATATTCTGTACAAACAGGCTTCGCCTCTTTTCATATTTTTCAAAACTTGGTACTGAAGATTACCAATTCCAATTTTTTCACTATTTGGACTATTAGAGTAACGCAATGTTTTGGAAAGATCTTGGTGAACGCAAGATGCAAAACCTAACATCAATAAAGTCGCTAACAAAAGTTTTATTTTCATAAATTTTCTCGAAAAAAAATTATTAAAGAACCTGAAATGGTCCAAGAGTCAGGTATCGTCCCGACATTTTCTCAAGAAACATCCTAGCCTTGAATATCGGGCTTTGACACCTCTTTATTGCGACATCTTTTCAGCAAAAAATTGCTCGCCGTTACGCCACAAGCATCGAAGAAAAATTACTTACGCTGGCTTGATAACTTTGCGCAAGATTCACCCAAGCATTTTATGTCACACTCATTGCGTCTGAAAATGGTTTTTGGTTACAATCGCATTTCGATTATTGAATGGTTGAGAAGCCAAGCGCTGGAATTTTTGGCGCATGAGAACAACTCTTTGCTGCTTTACAAAGAGCTGCTGAAATTAGAAAATCTGGTGATATTAGAAAATGTTTTTGACACCACGAGTTATTAAAGCAGAAAAATTATGAGACCTTTTATGAAAAAATTATTGTTAATTTTACTACTATTTCCAACCAATTCTTTTGCTGTTAGTGGAGGATGTCACCGTCAATCAAATCCATATGGATATGCAAATTATGATGTATGTGAAGTTGCCGGAACCAGCTACAGCTGCGTTTCTCTAGAAGGAAAAGGCCACAGTGGCATTTCTTGTTTTCCAACACCCGCTTTGCAAGATAAAGAAGAGCATCGAGAAACAAATTCGATAAAGCGAAAAGGCAAATTTAGCGAAGACGGAATTGGTGAAAATTGGACTAATTAAGAAAAGAAAAACTCTGGGGACAGTTTAAATATTAAGGCACATCCTTAATTCCATTATCAATTTAATAATTTATGAAATTTTACCGATCAGCAGCAACTAAGTATGGAAGCAGTGTTCCAGCTTTTAATGTTGAAGGATTGAAAATAATTAATTACTGCCATGGGTTAACAAATGTTTTTGTTTGTGATGATGACGAGGCATTTGAAGCAGGGTTGGATGTGGTTAGAAATGACGTTTCCGCAAAGAATCTTGATTTATTATTGGTGCGCAAATTCTTTGATGGACATGTTCACCCCATCAAAATTGAACGCAGAGATGGAGAAAATAAAATTGTTGTGATGGATTCAATGGGGCAGCCATATGACAATTTTTATTTTACATCGTCTTTAATAAAACTTCAGAGACATCTTGAGGGAAATATCTATTACGCCAGCACCGAAATTCAAAAAGATCATCACAGCTGTTATACATTTACAGCTAAAGCTCTTAGCAAAATGTCTAAAACCCCAGATTTGGCTCAAGAATTAGAAGAGTACATTGTGGGAGAGACTAGAAATCTTTCTGAAAGAAGGGTTATAGAGTGCAAATATCCAGAAAGATTTGCCATTCTTGCTCAATCAAAAGAAGAGATCAGGCAATATATGCAAGCTGCGCATTTTCATGAAGAGATTTTTAAGAATGAAGAAGGCGTTGGTCCGACATTCGAAGAGAAAATTTACAAACCCAGAACATCCGGTGGAGTTACAACGCCTTATACAGATGGCGGAAATCCGATTCCATCGCTATTAGATCATTTTGCTAGAAAGTACGCCCAAAAAATAGATAGTGTTATGGGAATATTAGACTCTGCACAACTATCAGAAATCCTTGATAGCCAAAGCTCTCAACATCTTACCGAGGAAAGATTACTAAATATTGGTGCAGGATATGGCAGCGTTAGTTTAGCAAAAAGTTCCATGAATCCAGAGACTTCTAAACGTATTGCCCAAGCCCACACCAGCAGTATTTCTGGAGGAGAAATTTAGCCCTCAATCTTCAATTATTTGTGATGATTTACTTTTCTTGCTCCTTATAGGATTCAAGAATTTCTGGGATTAAGCTGCCAAATTTTTCTTTTAACTCTTTGCATCTGCTGGCGTTATGCAACTCTAAACCTTTAAAGATTTTCAAGTTAACAAAGCTAAAAATTAAAAATTTTATGACAACCCTATTTGATTCGTTAACAGTCGGTGATCTAACTTTGCCAAACCGCCTAGTAATGGCGCCACTTACCAGAATGCGCAGCAAACAGCCCGGAGACATCCCTCAAGAAATAAACGTTAAATATTATGCGCAACGCGCAACTGCAGGTTTGATAATTTCTGAAGCAACGCAAATCAGCCAGCAAGGCAAAGGCTATCCAGCAACTCCGGGAATTTACTCTGATGAACAAGTTGAAGGTTGGAAAGCAGTGACTGACGCGGTTCACAAAAAAGGTGGCAGAATTTTCTTACAACTTTGGCATGTCGGCAGAATTTCACATCCCTCGCACCAGCCGGGTGGAGCAGCACCAGTAGCGCCTTCCGCAATTGCTGCAAAAAATAGCGGAACTTACACAGCAGAATTCAAACCAACATCAATTCTCACACCGCGCGCACTTGAAACCGCAGAAATTTCTGGCATTGTTGCTGATTTTAAAAAAGGCGCGCAAAACGCTAAGGAAGCGGGTTTTGATGGTGTTGAAGTTCACGGCGCCAACGGATATTTGCTCGATCAATTTTTACAAGACGGTTCAAATAAAAGAACTGATCAATATGGCGGATCAATTGAAAACCGCGCACGTTTATTGCTTGAAGTAATGGATGCCGCAATTTCAGTTTGGGGCGCAGGCAGAGTTGGCGTGCGTTTGTCGCCTTACGGAACTTTCAATGATGTTAGCGATTCTGATCCGGAAAAATTATTTTCTTATGTTTTAGAAAAATTAGATGAGAGAAAAATCGCTTTTGTAGATTTGATTGAGCCAAGAGCCTCAAGCGCTGGTGGCGCAGATGCAGAAGTAAAAAACGCGCCAAATACCGCAAATATTTTTCGCGAAAAATTTAAAGGCGTATTGATTTCAGCTGGCGGATATACTCCACAACTCGCCAAAGAAGCAGTTGCAGGCGGCCAAGCTGACGCAGTTTCTTTTGGCCGATATTTTATCTCCAACCCCGATTTGGTTAGAAGAATTAAAGAAGAAAAAGAGCTAAATAAATATAACCGCGCCACGTTTTACGGCGGTGAAGAAGTTGGTTATACCGATTATCCGTTTTTAGATTAAAGTGCCAAATCAGTCAAAATCACAACTGCTATTTCTAAGTTCTTTAGCCCTTCCCCTCGCGTTTGTTGGCATTCCGATTTATTTAAATATTTCTGATTTCTATGCGCGCAGTTTTGATTTAAATTTAGCATTAATTGGATTTTTGCTAATTTTTATTCGCGCCTTTGATGCCTTGCAAGATCCTGCTATTGGCTGGTTCTCTGATTATCTTGCTTCTAAAAAAATCACGCGGCGCAAAATCATCACTTTTGCGTCCGCGCTTTTAGCTTTGGGTTTTTATCTGGTTTTTAATCCGCCGCTTTCACTTTCGCAAAATGCCGCAATTGCTTATTTCGCGCTGACTTTAGCACTCACCTACACCTGCTTTAATTTTGTCACCATCAACTTTGAATCTTTAGCTGCAATCACAGCGCGCAATGATTCGCAGCGGATTACAATTAATTCTTACAAAGAATTTTTTGGACTTATCGGCATGATTTTGGCCTTCATTTTGCCGGCCATTTTATCGCAGTTTTTTGCCTTTAGCATAAGCGAAAGTTATGCCGCTTTAAGCTTTGTATTTGCTGCTCTTATTCTGCTGGCAACTTTGGTTTTTTTACCGCGTTTAAAAATTGATTTAGAATTTTTCTCATCGGCAAAGCGTTTAAGCTTTTTCAATATTTTAAAAGATAAAAAGTTTTTCTTTTTTCTTGGAATATTTATCACCAACTCAGTTGCCGTAAGCCTTCCCGCCGCTAATTTAAATTTTTTCATCCGCGATATTTTGCATGATGAAAAAAATTTAGGCTGGTTTTTAGCAATTTATTTTCTTTCTGCCTGTTTATTTATTCCGCTCTGGAAAACTCTGTTTAAGCGCTTTGGCATTGTTCAAACTTGGATTCTATCAATTGGTTTTTCGGTGCTTACTTTTCTTTTTGCCTATTTTTTAAAGGCCGAAAACTCACTTTATTTTTACGGTGTTTGCTTCTTTTCCGGAGCATTTTTAGGCGCAGATTTAATCGCTCCGCCAACAATTTTAGCGCAGTTGACCCAACATAAAAAAGAGCTGATATCTTCTTATTTTTCTGTGTGGAATCTGGCTGTTAAGCTTGGTTTGATGATTGCCGCATCTGGCAGTTTGATTGCTTTATCTTTTTTTGGTTATCATCCCGCAAACGCAACAACCAACGGCTTGCAAGCAGTGGCATTCTTTTATGCAGCGTTGCCATGTTTGTTGAAAATGTTGGTGATAATCTTTCTTCTCAAATGGAAAAAATATGAAAATTAAACAAACTTTAATCGCTATGTCACTCATTTCTTCTCTAAGCTTTTTATTTGGCTGCGCCAACTCTGATCCAAAAATTTATGCGAAAAATTCTCCTAAATTAGATGTTAGAAATTATCTAAATGGAGATCTCGAAGCAGAAGGAATTTTGCAAGATCGCTCGGGCAAAGTGATAAAAACTTTTACCGTAAAAATGAAAGGAACCTGGACAGGCAATGACGGAAAATTAGCCGAAGATTTTATTTTTTCTGATGGCAAAAAAGATCATCGCGACTGGGAAATAAAAATGCTTGATGACAATAACTTTACAGCGAAAGCCCATGATACTGTGGGAAGCGCCAAAGGTGAGCAATATGGCAATGCTATGAAAATGGCTTATGTTTTAAAAGTTGATGTTGATGGCAAAAAATATGACATCGCAATTACAGACTGGATTTATTTAGTTGATGATAAAACCGCCATCAACGTTTCTAAAATGACAAAATTCGGCTTCACCGTGGGCAATTTAACAATTTCTTTTAGAAAACTTTAGATGAAAAAAACCTGCTGGATTATTGGCGCCAGCCATGGCATTGGCGAAGCGCTGGCTAAAAACTATTACGCTCAAGGTTTTAACTTAGCAATTTCAGCGCGCAGCCTTGAGAAGCTTGAACAAATTAAAGAACAATTTTTGCTTTCTGCAAAAAACAGCTCAGAAATTTTTGTTAATAAAGTTGACGTTGTTGACGTTAATTCTTTGATAAAAGCGCAAGACGAAATTGTAAAAAATTTCGGCCAAATTGATTTAGTAATTTTTTGTTCGGCGCTTTACCAGCCAACTTCTGCGCTTAATTTTGATTTGGCAATTGCCAAGCAAACTATTGATGTGAATTTGAATGGTTTTTTAAATTTATTACACGTCATCACGCCACAAATGTTAAAACAAAAAGGCGGACAAATTGCTGTTATCGCCAGCGTTGCGGGATATTGCGGATTGCCGCAATCCTTTGCTTACGGTGCTTCTAAGGCTGCTTTAATAAATTTATGTGAAGGAATTTATCCCGAAATGCAAAGGCAAGAAATTGCAATTTCAGTGATTAATCCCGGATTTGTAAAAACCCGTTTGACGGGCAAAAACTCTTTCAAAATGCCCTTCATAATTTCGCCTGAAAGCGCAGCTGACATGATTGTGGAAGGTTTAGAAAAAAAGAAATTTGAAATTCATTTTCCAAAAAAATTCACGTTTTTTCTAAAAGTTTTACGTCTTTTGCCTTACAGCGTTTTCTTTTTCATAACTAAGAAAATTACTTAGAGCAAATGAACAAACCAAAAATCGCCATCATCGGTTCAGGCATATCTGGCTTGGCCTGCGCTTATTTTCTTTCTGAAAAATATAACGTAAAAATTTTTGAGAAAAACGATTATTTAGGCGGACATTCCAACACCGCTACAATTGATTATGACGGCAAAAAAATTGCCGTTGATACCGGCTTTATCGTTTTTAATCACGCAACTTATCCCAATTTAAAAAGCTTTTTTAAGCTGCTTGATGTGGCTTGTGAGAAAAGCAATATGTCCTTCGCAGTCAAGATTGATAACGGTGCGCTTGAATATGCCGGAACAAATTTAGCCTCAGTTTTTGCGCAAATTAAAAACGCTTTTAATCCGCAATTTCTAATCATGCTGCGCGATATTTTGCGCTTTAATAAAAAAGCCATCGACATTCTTTCGAAGCCTTTTGATGCCAATTACACTTTGCAAAACCTGCTTGATGACTTGGGTGTAAAAAAATATTTCCGCGAATTTTATTTATTGCCAATGTCGGGCGCGATCTGGAGCTGTCCGCTTGAAACCATGCTTGCTTACCCAGCACAAAGCTTTGTGGCTTTCTTTAAAAATCACGGACTTTTAACCGTTGCCGATCAACCGCAATGGTATACGGTTGCTGGCGGTTCAAAAGAATATGTTAAAAAAATTGCTGACAAAATTGGCGAAAATTCAATCTCCTTAAATGATGAAGTAAACTCCGTCGAAAGGCTTGAAGACGGGGTTCTTGTTAAATCAAAAAAAGGCGAAGAGCTTTTTGATTTTGTATTTTTTGCTTCACACGGAAATCAAGTTTTGCCGCTTTTAAAAAATGCCAGCGCCGCTGAAAAAGAAGTTTTTTCTGCTTTCAAATATCAGCCAAATTTAGCTGTGCTGCATCGAGATTCTTCCGTAATGCCAAATGCCAAGAAAGCATGGTCTAGCTGGGTTTATAGCAATAATTCTAAAAGTGAAAATCAACAAATTGCGGTTAGCTATTGGATGAATAATTTGCAAAATATTGACGCCAAATATCCGCTTTTTGTGACGCTAAATCCAGCGCAAAAAATTGCCGAAGAGAAAATTTTTGCGCGCTTTAATTATGAACATCCAATTTTTGATTCAGCAGCCGTTAACGCTCAAAGCAGAATTAACCAGCTTCAAGGTCTTGATAAAATTTATTTCTGCGGTGCTTATCAAAATAATGGTTTTCACGAAGATGGAATTTCTTCGGCGCTTTTAGCAATTAATAAACTAAAAATCTTTGCGCCATGGCAATCATAGATTCGGCTTTTCTTTGCAGCGCGCAAGTAATGCACAAAAGGCTTAAGCCGGTTGTAAATCAATTTGTTTATCGCGTTTTTTATTTGTGTTTTGACATTGCCAAAGTTGAAGAAATTTCTTCCAAATTTTTGTCTCTTAACGCTTTCAATCTTTTTTCTTTCTACAGCAAAGATCATGGCAAGCGCGACGGATCAAGCCTTCAAGAATGGATTTTTGAGATTTTAAGCAAAAAAAACCTGCAGCAAAAAGTTAAAAAAGTTTTTTTGTTAAGTTATCCGCGCGTTTTGGGATATGTCTTTAGCCCTGTCAGCTTCTGGTTTTGTCTTGATGAAAATGAAAAGTTGGTCGCGGTTTTGTCAGAGGTGAGCAACACTTTTGGCGAGAATCATAATTACTTAGTTTTTAATGCTGACCATTCACCAATTGACGAAAATCAATGGTTTGAGACTAAAAAAGAATTTCACGTTTCGCCCTTTTTAAAGGTGGAAGGTGAATATAAATTCCGTTTTATTTTTAATAACCAGTCTGTCGCAGTGTGGATTGATTATTACGCCCAAGGCTCTGAGAAAACTTTACTAACCAGCGTAGTCTGCAAAAATAAAAAACTATCTGATGGCTCTCTAATCAAGGCTTTCTTTGATATTCCACTAATGACCATAAAGGTAATTTTTCTTATTCACTGGCAGGCGTTAAAACTGCTTTTTAAAGAAAATAAATACATTCCAAAGCCACAAAAAATGGCGCCTAATCTTACTTCTAACAATGAATAAAAATTACGATTTTATCTGGCAGGCGTTAAGCCGCACAACCTGTGGCTCTCTTAAAATAAAGCTTCCGGATGGTTTGGAAAAAAACTTCAGCGGAAATAGCTCTGGTCCAAATGCCGAAATGGAAATTAAAGATTATAGTTTTATCGATTCTGTAATCACCGGAGGCGATGTGGCGCTGGGCGAAGGCTATATGCAAAATTTGTGGGACAGCCCTGATTTAGAAAAATTGCTCACTTTTTTTACGCTAAATGCACACGCTTTAGAAGATTTTTTTCACGCCAAGAAATTTCAGGCATTGCTGCTTTTTATCAAAAGTTTTTTAAGCAAAAACACTAAGCGCGGCAGCAAAAAAAACATTCAGGCACATTATGATTTGGGCAATGATTTTTATCAGCTTTGGCTTGATGAAAGCATGACTTATTCAAGCGCGCTGTTTGACGATGAAGCCTTTGATTTAAAGGCTGCACAAGAAAGAAAATATCAAAATATTTTACAAAAATTAAACCCCGGAACAGTTCTTGAAATTGGCTGTGGCTGGGGCGGATTTGCTGAAGTTGCGGCACAGAAAAATCATCAAGTGACGTGCCTGACAATTTCGCAAAAGCAAAAAATTTATACTGAAAGCCGCATGCAAAAAATCGGCGCGCAAGATTTGGTAAAAATTAAACTGCAAGATTATCGCGAAGAAGAAGGAGCTTACGACAATGTGGTTTCAATTGAGATGTTTGAAGCGGTGGGGCAAGAATATTGGGATCAATATTTTCAAGTTTTGAAGGGTCGTTTAAAGAAAAATGGCAAAGCAGTTTTGCAAATCATCACCATCGATGAACAAGTTTTTAAAGATTACATCAACCGCGTTGACTTCATCCAAAAACACATTTTTCCCGGTGGAATTTTGCCTTCCAAAAGCATAATCCATCAACTTGCAGCCAAACATGGCTTTAAATTAAAAAGCGAATTGGCTTTTGGAAAAGACTACGCCAAGACTCTGCTGCTATGGC
>CAIUFU010000138.1 GCA_903898475.1 uncultured Alphaproteobacteria bacterium
GTTCAGTGAGTAAATTCAAGAGATCCCTCACTAAAGTTCGGGATGACAGTGTTTTTTTATTAATGGCGGTTTTAAAAACTCTGCAAAGCCTTACGAATCTTTGCTTTGGCTTCTGCAACATGCTCAGACGTAATAATCAACGGTGGTAAAATCCGAATCACGTTTTCTCCCGCAGGAACTGTCAGCAAGCCGTTTTCAAGCAGCTTTTTCACCACCTCGGTATTTTCAATTTTTTGACTAATTTTCACGCCCAACATCAAACCAACGCCGCGAATTTCATCGATTAGATCGGGAAATTCTTTCTGTAAATTTTGCAATTCCAGCTTCAGCTCCGCCGCAACTTTTTGAACATTATTTAAGAAATCTTTTTCAAGCATCACATCCAAAACCGAATTGGCCACCGCCATTGCCAAAGGATTTCCGCCGTAAGTTGTGCCGTGAACACCAAGAGTCATGCCGTTTGCCGCATCAGCGGTGGCAAGGCAAGCGCCCAAAGGAAAGCCACCAGCAATTGCTTTGGCGCTGGCAATAATGTCAGGTTTTACTTCGTAATATTCGTAAGCAAAAAGTTTGCCGACTCTTCCCATGCCGCATTGCACTTCGTCGAAGGCTAGCAACAAATCTTTTTCATCTGCTAGTTTGCGTAGCTCTTGAATAAATTTTTTGTCAGAAACTTTAATGCCTTCTTCGCCTTGAATTGGCTCAATCAAAATGCCTGCAGTATTTTCGGTAACGGCGTTTCTAACAGCTTCAATGTCGCCGAAAGGCACATTGTCAAAACCCGGAAGAGCAGGTTCAAAACCCTCAAGATATTTTGGTTTTGCAGCTGCTGAAATTGTCGCAATGGTTCTGCCGTGAAATGCACCCGCAAAAGTAATGATGCGATTTTTGTGAGCTTGGCCTTTGACGTAAAAATGACGGCGAATCATTTTAATTGTGCATTCAATGCTTTCTGCGCCCGAGTTACAGAAAAAAACGTAATCGGCAAAAGTGGCATTCACCAATTTTTCAGCGTAATTATTTAGCTCAGCAACATTGTAAATATTTGAAACGTGCCACAGCTTTTTGGCCTGATTGGTAATGGCTTCAACCATTTTTGGGTGACAATGTCCAAGCGCGTTTACCGCAATTCCAGCGCCAAAATCTAAATATTTTTTGCCTTCAGAAAAAAGGTAAACTCCCTCACCGTGAGAAAATGTAACTTCGAATCTTTTGTGAACCGGAAGAAGTTTTGAGCTGGTAGTCATTTTTCAATTTTGAATTAGGAATTAGGATTTAAAAAACGTGGGGGCTAACAATTGTTAAGTGCCAATTCCTAATAAAAAATCCTTTTTTTGTGCTTCTAGATTCACTCGAAACCAAAGAGAAAATTCTGACTGAATTTTTGACCATTGCTGCTTTTGACGGATGGAATCAGGGCGCGCTTTTAAAGGCGATTTCTAATTGTGGAATTGAAGAAAAATTTGCTGAATTAATTTTCGAAAATGGCTGTCTAGATTTGGCAGAATTTTTTGTTGAATTACAAAATAAAAAAGCAGCAGAAAAAATTGCGCAAATTGAAAATTTTTCGACAAAAAAAATTCGCGATAAAATTCGTTTAGCGCTTTACGCACGAGTTGAGGTTGAGAAAAATAATCAGTTAGCTTTGCAGAGATTGAGAAATTTTTATTTAAATCCGAAAAATTTTGCCTCGCTAGAAATTGGCGCAAGGCCTGCAATTCAGGGCTTGAAAGCTTGTTACAAAGTTTCTGATTTTATCTGGAAAGAAATAAACGACCAATCAACTGACTTTAATTTCTACACAAAAAGACTAACACTTTCTAAAATTATTTTGCGCAGTTTTGCAGTTTTTGCAAAAGATCAGTCTCAAGATTTTACAGAGACAAAGAACTTTATTGATTCTCAAATCGAAAAAGTGATGAAATTTGAAAA
>CAIUFU010000139.1 GCA_903898475.1 uncultured Alphaproteobacteria bacterium
ATGGGCCGGAACCTCAGTTTTCAGGCCCTTCGACGACGCACTTCGTGCTTTGCTCAGGGACCTATAAAATTGCTAACAACTTAAATTAATTTTTTATGCCTAGCTTCGACATCGTTTCAAAAATCGACATTCAAGAAATCGACAATGTGGTGAACTCAACATTGCGCGAACTTACTAATCGCTACGATTTTAAAGGCTCTCCCTTCACGATTGAGCTCAAAATCAAAGATAATTTGATTAATCTTGCGGCAGATAGCGAATATAAATTGGGGCAAATCTGCGATTCACTGAAAGTGTTTTGCGTAAGACGCAACATTGATCCGCGCGCTTTGGATATTCAAAAAGAAGAAAAAGCCGGCGGCAACACTTTCAGACAAGAAATCAAATTGAAAAATGGCATTGAGCAAGAAGTTGCTAAAAAAATCGTCAAACAATTCAAAGATTCAAAAATGAAAGTTCAGGCTTCAATCAAAGGCGACGAAGTGCGCGTTGATGGGAAAAAACGCGATGATTTGCAAGAGGCAATGGCCTTGCTTCGCGGCACTACTTACGATACTCCGCTGCAATTTATTAATTTTCGCGACTAAATTTTATGGCAAACTGGCTAGCAACAAAATTGGACTCTGCGATTAATTTCATTACTAAGGCTGGAGAAGCTATTAGCGAAAATCCGGCCTTTAAGACTACGAAATTTTTTACCCGACTTCTTTTTGGAATTCCTCTTGGAGCAGTCAGACTTCTTGCGGTTGACCTACCAATTCAGCTCTGTGTTACTGCGGCAAGAATAGCTCACACCACGTCTTTTACGACATTGTGGAAAGGCATTAGCGATAAGAAGGTTGATCCATTCTATGAAGATCTTAGCGAGAAAGCTCGCGCCATGACTAATAATTTCGTCAAAGGTTTTATGTTTGGAGCTTGGCTTGATATAGCTAATACAGCGAAAGGTTATATGGAAAATTATCAGTCAGAAAATTTTGGTACCGCAAATACACCCGGCGCACTTAACGAAAAAGAGAACCAAGCAACTACAAGCCCAGAAAAAGCGGAAGATTTTATTAAGGAGCAAAGTCGACTAGCATCTACTAGTAGGATCGACGGAAAAGAACCAAGTTCTTTTTTTGCTCCTACGTCAGCCAAAGGACCTGCCAGCCAAGGGTTTGATGATGTTGTGCTAGGCGCCTCAAAAAGCAGAACTCGCTAACCACCACCAATGAAATGCACAATCTCCACCCGACTTCCCTCATCCAACATCACTTCTAAAAACTGATCGCAATTCACAATTTCTAAATCTTTTTCCACGGCAATTTTTTTCACATCAAGTTCCAGCTCCAAAATCAATTGCGCTACGCTCATTTTGCTTTGCAAAATTTTTTCCTCGCCATTGAGGATGATTTTTATTTTTGACATGCTGATTAAAATTAAGAATTTAAGCTCGTTGCATGCATTTTTATAAAAACAATTTTTAATTCGTAATTCTTAAAGTCCCTTGAACCTCTATTCACGCTACATTTTCACAAAAACCGTCACAGGTTTTGCCGGCTTCATCTCAATTTTGATTTCTTTAATCTGGTTTAGTCGCGCCATCGGATTGGTCAGATATGTCACTGAAAATGGCGTTAAGCTAAGTCAGTTTCTCTACCTCTTCGTTTTGATTTTGCCTTGGCTACTTTTATTCATTATTCCGGTCTCGATTTTCGCGGCGATTTTAATGATTTACAGCCGCCTCATCAGCAGCAATGAAATCACTATTTTAAAAAATTCCGGATTAACCAAGTTAGCAATTTGTCGTCCTATCGCCGGATTTGCCATCATCTGCTCAGTATTCTGCTTTTTGATTTCGTTTTATTTAATGCCTTTTGCTAACCAGCAATTGCGCCTTTTGCGTTTTGATTTTCGCAATAATTACACCAGCTTGGCTTTCAATCCGCAAACTTTTGAAACTCTAAATAATTTAACGATTTACGCCAAAAATCGTGACGAAAAAAATAATCTTTTCGGCATTTTACTACACGACGAGCGCTCCAAAAAATATTCAATCACCATCACCGCGCAAAAAGGCAATATCGTTGCCGAAGAAAGCTCAGCGCTGCTCTACATGGAAGATGGCACTGTGCAAAAATTTAATAATGAAGATAATAAATCAGAAATTCTCAATTTTGACAATTACGTCTTCAACCTCACTGAAGGTAAGCAAAATAACCACACGCCACGCTGGAATGCTAAAGAGCGCTTCTTTCAAGATTTGCTCGAACCCGAAGCCGACACTGACTACCTTGAACTAGAAAAATTCCGCGCCGAAATTCACCAAAGAATTGTCTTTCCTCTCTTTCCGATAATTTTTTCGCTAATTGCCTTATCTTGCATTTTGCACGGCCAGTTCAGCCGCAAAGGCACTTTGTCTAACGTTTTAATGGCAATTTTTATCGCGACAGTTTTTTTAGCCACCACCCTAACCTTCTGCGATTTAATCGCTTCGGCTCCGGGATGCATTCCACTTTTATATCTTAACGTCGCCTTGTTCATTGCGGTGAGCTTGAAATTCTTAACCAATAACTACCGCAAAAAATCATGAGAAGTTTCCGGCTAATAAATATCTACATCGCCAAAAGTTTTTTGCTGCGCTTTGCCCAAATCACCCTTGGTTTTTCGCTGCTGATTTTCTTCATTAATCTGATCGATTTACTTGAAAGAATGCGCGATTCTGGCGCACCTTTTTACGCCGTTGCCTTCATGGCTTTGCTACAAATTCCAAGTTTCTTAAATGACATCGTGCCTTCTCTGGTGCTGATCTCGGCTATTATTTCTTTTTTTCTGCTTTCGTCAAAAAGCGAAATCACCATCATTCGAATGAGTGGTTTTTCGCTGTGGCAAATATTGCGCCCATTATCTTGCGCCGCCTTACTTTTAGGAGTTTTTTGGGTGACAGTTTTTGGCTCACTTTCAATTCAAATGACCAAAAAATTTCACCATCTCGAAGGCAAATATACCCGCAACGAAACGAGAGAAGTGATCGCCCCTTCCAACGGCGTCTGGCTTAAACAAACCAATATCGAGAAGCCCGAAGAAGAGCTGATCATTCAGTCAAAAAAAGTTTATCGCGAAAATTTTGAATTTGACGGCGTGACTTTTTGGTTTTTCAACAAAGAAGGTCAATTCTACAAAAAAATCGATGCCGCCTCCATGATCTTGCAAGAAGGCTATTGGCTGCTTGAGGATGCCACAATTAACGATGACAAGCTGATTAATAAAAATCTCAAAAGCATAAAAATTCCAACCAACCTAAAAGCCGATTTCGTCATGCAAAAAGTTGTGAACAACTTTCAAAATGTGCGTTTATTTTCAATTTTTGAACTCCCAACTTTAATCACCGACCTTCAATCTGCAGGCTTTAACTCCACAAAATTTAAAGTTTATTTGCACTCACTGCTCAGCAAACCTTTGCTATTTTTAGCGATGATTTTTATCGCCTGTTATTTCGGCCTAAATCACGTGCGCAATCAAAATACCACTTTGATGATTTTTCTCGGCATCGTTGCCGGCCTAATCCTCTACATCATTTCCAGCATTATTACCTCTTTGGGATCTTCGGGATTAATTCCAATCTTCGCCTCAACTTGGGTAATCGCAATTATCTGTCTGGCGATTGGCACGCTGCTAATTTACAACAAGGAAACTCTCTAAAAATTATTGCTATTTAAGCCTTTTAAAAAAATAGTTTTTTCGACTTCAAAACGAGTCAGAATTCTCACCTTAAAAATCACAAAAATATGAAAAATAAATTCCTTACCGCAGTTGCAATCACTGCTTTGTCTTTGTCATTTTCTTGCGGACATAAAACTGAAACTCCAAATATTAACGCCAAAAACGAATTGTCGAATTTGCCAAATTGGGTAATCGATCCTTCAGTTGAAAACGGCGTTGGCGGAGTTGGTATCGCGGCTCCTTCTAAAGGTGGATTACAATTTCAAATTCCAAAAGCCGAGCTTGACGCTAAAGCAAATATTGCTGCCACCATCCAATCTGAAATCAGCCGCATTACCAAAAATTCTTTAAGATCAGCTCAAGTAAATGGCGCTGACGATGTTGAAGAATTTTTCGCTCAAGCAACCAAAGAAGTGGTAAAAAATCTGCCCCTTTCTGGTGTAAAAAGAGTAAACATGTTTAAGTCACCAGACGGCACTCTTTACATCCAAATGGTTTTGAAAAACGAAGATTACAGCAAGTTTTTGGAAGCCAGCGAAAAAACTTTCGCAGCGCGCGCAGCTAAGTCTAACTTAGGTCGCGAGAATATTACTAAAACTCAAGCCGCAACTAAAGAGTTGTTTGATGAATTGGAGAAAGAAAGAGATGTGAAGGCTAAGAATCTTGAAATTGCTGATACGAAAGAAGGTAAAACTTTGGACAACAGCACTGCAGTTAACAAAGCTAAAAACTAAATTTAATTCTCGTAAATAACTGACCCACCATGGGTCAGTTATTTTAAACAAAGAAACCAAGCCAATGACCAAAAAACTCCTAACCATTCTCACTCTAGTTTTACTCACCTCCTGCCAATCTTTCGCCCACCGCGAAGCAGAAAAATCAGCCAAAGCCGCCAGCGCCGCATCTCGCATTAATGACGGACAAAGCAATTCTCAAAGCGTTTTTAAAGAGCTCGATGAATAAATTAATTTCTGCTTTCAGCATTTTTGCATTTTTTCTTGCCGCTTCTTGCGCTTCTAACTCAAATAAAAACGACGGCAATCCTTCTTGGTACGTCACACCAACTCAAAATAATTCCGAAAATCTTTACGGTGTTTCAACCGGACAAACTCTCGAAGAAGCCACAAAATACGCTTTGGCTGATGCCGCCTCGCGCTTAATGGTTAGCCTTTCGGCCGAAACAACTTTGACTCGCGAAGAAAATAATTCGAGCGCACGCGAAGAGATGCGCCAGAAGGTGCGCCAAAATATTGAAAAAATCAGTTTCACCGGTTTCAAAGTTACGCGCAGCCAAAAATCCGGCGTGCAAGTTTTTATCGAAGTTGAAATTAAGCGTGATCCTTTCTTGCGCGAACAAAGAGAGCGCATCGAATTTTTAGAGAAAAAAATTAGCGATTTAGACAAAAATTCTGTCGGCAAAAACACCATTCAAAGACGCAACTCTTTGTTAAAAATTTTAGATTTGGGTAAAGAGCTTGAGCTAAAAAGCCGCATCCTTTCTGGCGCCGGAGCCAATGTTGATTTAAAAGAAAAACTAACTCGCCTTGCCGATTTTTCGAATCAGTTAGAAAAACTTTCCGATAAAATCGAATTTTATTTCGAAATAAATTCACCAAAAGAAATCGCCAAAATTATTCGTAGTGCCCTCAATAAAGAAAAATTAAAAATCTCCCCCAGCCGCAATGAATCTAACGCCAACCAAGTTGTAATTCGGGTTAAATCCAGCAGCAGATCCAATAAAATCTACGAAGCTTTTTTGACTAAATTAGAAATCGATTTTGAAAATCTCGCTGATGGCAAAGTGGTTGCAAGCAACTCAGTTGAAGTTACGGGAAGCTCAAGCATTAGCGAAAACGAAGCCGAAGCTGCAGCGCTTAGCACCCTTGCTGAGAAAATTGCCCGCGATGGAATTTTAAAAATTATTGGAATTACCGACTAAATCTAGAACCCTTAAGAAACATGAAAATCAAGCATCTAGCTCTCATTCTTCTCACCGCGTCTTGCTCAACCACCATCTCAAATTTCGACAAATATCAAAAACAGTTTTTAGCCAAAACTGAATTCATGCCCACCAAAGAAAATCTTGAAAACAAGCCACCAAAAATCGTGGTTTTCGCTTTGGAAGAAAATGAAAATGACGTGGCAAAACAAGCGCAGCTTGGCAATTCGATCGCCAATAATGTTGAAAATGCTTTAGCGCAAAATCGTCTTGGCGAATTGGTTGACCGCAAAGCCAATGTCAAATTACAAAAGGAAATCGCTTTAACCGAGATGAATAAAACGGGATCTTACAAAGGCCCTAAAGTTTCTGATTACGCCATTTCAGGCTCAATTTCTAATGCCGGATTTAACAGCAAATATTCTAGCGGCAGCACTTTTGTGAATCCAAAAAACGGCCAAATCGTTTCGATTCCTCCAAAATATACTTACAGCTCGGACGTTGCCGGAAATTTAAAAATTTACGAACTGCCTTCACTCACCGTGGTGCAAACTATTGAGATTGTCGGCAAAAAATCGCGCTCGGAGAATGTACAGCAAAATGGCGGCTTAAATCTTGCCGGATTACAAATCGGTGGCGAACAAGTGAAAGGCTCAAGCCGTGACGATGGTTTGGTGCGTCGCGCCGGAGAAGACGCAATTAGCAACGCTTTGGTTGATCTAAAAAATGCTCTCGCCAAAAAAGGCTACATTTTGGAGAAACGCACTTTGGATAAAAAAACTATTTTCAAAATTTCACTAGGTTCAGAAGACGGCATTAAGCAAGACGACAAATTCGAAGTAAGCGGCCAATATGAAATTGAGAATGCCATTACTAATGAAAGTGAGATTGAGCGTCGCGTTATTGGTGGTGGTTCAGTATCAGATAAAATTGATCCGAAATCAGCTTGGGTTGTAATTGATGATCCAAAGCAAGCTGAGGTGATTCGTCTTGGTGATGTGGTAAAAATGAAATATAAAAGAGGCTCGTTTGACGGAGTTTTGCGGGCTACTAAGTCGATGATTGAGAGTTAAAACTCGATGTCATCCTTCGACAGGCTCAGGATGACATCGAAAACTGTAGTGACATTGAAAACTAACAAATTACAAAAAATGAAATTCATCCAATCCATCCAAGAACTATCAAGCAAATACGACTACTTCCTCTTCGACGTTTGGGGTGTCGTTCACGACGGCAGCACCGCTTATCCAGGTGCCATTGAAGCAATCACCTACCTGCGCAGCCAAGGCAAAAAGATCTGTTTCCTTTCTAACGCGCCGCGCCGCGCCAGCAAAGTTGCAACAATGCTTGAGCGTTTTGGTGTTACCCCCAATCTTTACGATTTTGTAATGTCCTCGGGAGAAGCAACTTTTCTCGATTTGAAAAAAAACCAAGAAGCTGGCTTCAAAGATTTTGGCCAAAATTATTTTTACATCGGCCCACAAAAAGACAT
Organism: uncultured Alphaproteobacteria bacterium; assembly: GCA_903898475.1. Lineage (GTDB taxonomy): Bacteria > Pseudomonadota > Alphaproteobacteria > Rickettsiales > UBA1997 > UBA2645. The sequence continues at coordinate 7,137 of CAIUFU010000139.1, forward strand.
CGATTTGCTTGATGGCTTAGATTACAAAAGAGTGGACGACGCGGCACAGGCGCAGTTTGCAATCACTACGGGCTTTGACGGCGATGATTCAGTTTTAGCCGAAAAAATGCCACAGGCTTTGGCAGCAAAAGAAAATAACCTCACTCTAATTTGCGTTAATCCTGACATGATCGTGGTCAAACAAGACGGTCGTGAAATGATTTGCGCAGGAGCGCTTGCCAAAGAATACCAAGCTTTGGGCGGCAAAGTGATTTACTACGGAAAACCTTTTGCATCGGTTTATAAAATCGTTTGCGAAATTTTTAACGATCCTAAAAATGAAGAAATGCTAATGATTGGTGACGGAATGGAAACCGACATTAAAGGGGCTAACGATTTCAAAATTGACAGCCTTTTAGTGACGGGTGGCGTTCTCTCCAACATCCTTGGCATCAACTACCGCCAGACCGCAGACCAAACTAAGCTTGAAGCTTTTTGTAAGCAGCACCAACTTTTTCCTAATTTCGTAATTTCCAGTTTAAAAATATGAAACGCCTTCACTCGAGAAAGAAAAATTCTACTAAAGTTTTTGCCGTTGCAGCCTTAGTTGCCGCATTACTTTTTGTCCTTTCATCTTATTTCATCGGCGCAGAAAAAGGCGCAGTTGTTGCTAAAGTTAACAATGAAAAAATCTTCAAATCTGAAATTGATGCCAAATTGCGCAGCGTTTTTGAAGGCCAAAATTTTGGCAATAAAGATGAAGAAGTTAAAATTCCAGACCTCACTTCCCTTCCAAAAGAAGTAATCGAAATCTTAGCTAAAGAAATTTACCTAGACCGCGAGCTCACTAAACAAGCTGCTAAATCAAAAGCTGCCAAAGAAAAAGTTCTGCAAGAAAAAATTGCCGAATCAAAAAACAGAATGTTGCGCCAAGCTTACATCAGCTCTTTGATGAAAGAAAAAGTTAGCGAAGAAAAAGTGAAAGAAAAATACACTGAACTTAGCAACGGACTTGTTGGTAAAAAAGAATATTC
>CAIUFU010000140.1 GCA_903898475.1 uncultured Alphaproteobacteria bacterium
TCGTTAGAGCTTCTTAAAGAGCTACCCGCGGCTGGCGCCGACATCATTGAGCTTGGCGTGCCTTTTCTTGATCCATCTGGAGATGGTCCAATCATCGAAAACGCAGCAAAGCGCGCCGTTGCTAGCGGCATGAGCCTGATCAAAACTTTAAAAATGGCGGCAGAGTTCAGAAAATCTGACCAAAAAACTCCGCTGATTTTGATGAGCTACTACAATCCAATTTTCAAATATGGTTTGGATAAAATCTTTACCGACTCAGAAAAATCAGGCATTGATGGCATTTTGATTGTTGATTTGCCACTGGAAGAAGAGGCAGAAATTTTGTCACAAATTTCGCGCACCAAACTTGATTTGATTCATTTATTTGCACCAACAACCGATCAAACTCGCGCCAAAAAAATCGCCAAAAACGCTGGTGGGTTTTTATATTTGATCTCGATGTTAGGAATTACAGGCACGGGATCTGCCGACATTTCTGAGAATAAAAAAAGCTTGCAAAAATTACGGCAAATTTCTGACTTACCAATCGCGATTGGCTTTGGAATTAAAACGCCGTCGCAAGCTGGCGAATTCGCCAAAATCGGCGCAGATGGCGTGATTGTTGGATCAACTATTGTGTCAGAAGTGAACGACAATTTTTTAGCGAAGAAAAATTCGGCAGAAATTGTGGCGGCGGTGACAAAAAAAGTTCGGGAGTTCTCACAAAAAATTAAGCAAAAATAACATGATCAAAGGCATCAAAATCGCGACTACAAATTGCGGCATCAAATATAAAAACAGAGACGATCTTTTGCTGGTTGTCTTTGAGCAAGAAGCAAACATCGCAGGTGTTTTCACCAGCTCTTCAATGCCAGCGGCATCAGTTTCTTGGTGCAAAAAAAATATTGAGCAAGGCACCGCAAAAGCCTTGGTAGTCAACGCCGGAAACGCCAACGCCTTCACCGGAAAAGCTGGTGAAGAAACGGTTTTAGCAACGGCGCATACAGCATCTCAAGGATTGCACTGCAAGGATTCACAGGTTTTTATTTCTTCAACTGGCGTGATTGGTGAAACTCTAAATTCTGAATTAATCACTTCATCAATTCCAAAAATGTTAGCAAACTTGGAATGTGATGAAGCGGCGTGGGACAAAGCCTCAAGAGCCATTATGACCACCGACACTAAACCAAAATTAATCAAAAAAACTTGCGAAATTGCAGGCAGCAAAGTGTCGCTAATTGGCTTTGCCAAAGGCTCGGGCATGATCGCACCAAACATGGCAACCATGCTGGGCTACATTTTTACTGACGCCAACATCTCGGCTCCAACCTTGCAAATTTTATTGAAAGAAGCGGTTGAAACCAGCTTCAACTCAATCACGGTCGATTCAGATCAATCAACCAACGACACAGTTTTATTTTTTGCAACCAAAGCCGCCGGTAATCACGAAGTTACCGATTCGCAAAGCTTAGACCTTACCGCTTTCAAAACAGCCTTGCACGAACTGACTTTGGGCCTTGCCAAAATGATTGTGGTGGATGGCGAAGGCGCCAAAAAATTAATCGAGATTGAAGTGGAAGGAGCAAGAACTCCGGCGCAAGCCAAAGAAGTTGCTTTCTCAATTGCCAATTCGCCTTTGGTTAAAACCGCAATTGCGGGATGCGATCCTAACTGGGGCCGCATTGTAATGGCGGTTGGCAAATCTTGCAAAGAAACCTCACCAGAAAAAATCATCGTAAAAATCGGCGATTATCCGCTGACGCAAAATGGCGCTAAACACCCCAATTACGTTGAAAAAGTGGTTCACGAATATTTGAAAAATTCTGAAGTAAAAATCTCGGTGAACCTTGGCATTGGTGCAACCAGCGCTATTGTTTGGACCTGCGACTTGAACGAAGAATACATCAAGATCAACAAAGATTACCGCAGCTAATGAGCAAAACTCCCGCCGAATTCAGATTTGAAAAAGCGCGCCAACGCTTGTCGCACGCGCTTGAAAATCTGGAAGATGCGATGAAAAGAAAGTTGCATGAAGAGGCAATCGAGTCACGCATGATTGGCGCCGCCGACAGTGCCGCTGCAACGGTAATGGAACAAGAAATCATCATTCAGAATCTCACTTTAGAAGTTAACAATTTGCAGCAATCCTTGTCGGACTTGGGTCGCGAGACTGAATTTTCTAACGTCAAAAATAAAATTTTTGCTGAAAAGCTCGCCGCAATTCGCGATCAACAAATGAGTTTGATTGCAGCGGTGGAAAGCGATTTGGCCAAAATTGCTCAGGCCATCAAAGACGAAGAGGAATCATGATTATTGAATTGCCGATTGGAAAATCGAATTACCAAATTGCTTGCAAACAATCTGAGCAAGAAAGGCTATCGCACTTGGCCGAGAAGCTAAATAAAAGAATCAACCGCCTCGCCGCACAAATGCCCGACAAGGATGACCATAGTTTGTTAGCGATTGCGGCACTGCTTTTGGAGGGCGAATTAGAGCAATCACAAAATCACGAAGACAGTGACGAAGGCGCTAAACTCAACGATCAAGACGTTTATGATTCGGTGAGCGAAACCATGGAAAATATTGCCGATTACGTGGAGAAGCTGACTAAAAAAATTCAGAATTACTAATGAAGCCAAAGCTGCGCGAAGATTTCAGAAAAAAGAGAGCGGCGTTAACGCCAGAAGAAGTTGCCAAAAAATCAGCAGAGATTTGTCAGAATTTTATTAAGAATTTGCTACCACGAATTTACTTCGCGCCATCATCCTTCTCACTTTATCTAGCCTCAGCAAACGAAGCCTCGCCCGCGACACTCGCAGAATTTTTTACAGAAAATAAAATCGAATTTGCCTACCCAAAAATCATCCAACAAAACCAACCGCTCGAATTTATTTTAGCCGAAAAAAATTTGGACTTCGCCGCCAATCAGTTTTATCCAAAAATTCTTGAACCAATTAACGGCAAAAAAATTCTGCCCGATTTTTTAATTTTGCCACTCTTGGCATTTGACGATGATTTATCGAGACTAGGCATGGGCGGCGGGTTTTTTGATCGAACCATCGAAAAGTTAAAAACCCAAAAACCCAATGTAATTACCATCGGTCTAGCCTATGATTTTCAAAGGGCTGGCGCGACTTTGCCAATTGAAAATACCGACCAGAAGCTTGATTTTGTTGTGACGGAAAAAAATATTTTTGCGAGAAGCTAGCTGTGCGTTAATCTGAGACAGATTAAATTTTTCTAAATAAATAGTTGATTTCAAATTTTTTAAATCTACGTTCGCGCCACGACTTGCTGTCGAGGCAGTCTACAAGCTGCTCGGCGGCATGTTTGCTCTTCTTAAGTTATTAATTCAAATAAAGAGATTTAACATGCATAAAACAGACTTAATCAAAGAAATCGCTAACCAAACTGGTCTTTCACAAAAAGATGCCAGCGCTTCAGTAGAAGCTTTTTTGAAAGCTACTTCTAAAGCTCTTAAAAAAGGTGATGCTGTTACCTTGATCGGTTTCGGAACTTTCAAAGTAGTTAAAACTGCTGCTAGAAAAGGTCGCAACCCACAAACTGGAAAAGAAATCCAAATCAAAGCCTCTAAAAGAGTTAAATTTGCTGCTGGCAAAGCTTTAAAAGATTCTGTTAAGTAGTTTCTTTAAACCCTTCTCATGAGAAATCGTGAGGAGGGTTTTTTCTTTGTCATTTTTTTAAGAAATTTTTAAAGAAATCTGTTTCGATTTAAAAATTCCTTAAGAGAATAATCTTTAAGAAATCTCAAAAAAAAATTTAGTTGTTTCAAAACACAAAATTTTAAAAATTTTGTGCGAGTTACTTCTGTCTAAATTTTTGGCTGAATTTCTGAAAGTTCTCTTAGACCAAGGTTAAATTTTTACGCGGGTGATTAGCTCAGTTGGTAGAGCA
>CAIUFU010000141.1 GCA_903898475.1 uncultured Alphaproteobacteria bacterium
TCGATTAGAGTGAAAGCCTTGGCTTTAAAGCGCCGCTTAAATGTCATTTTGATGGTAAATTTAGTGATTTTTAATTGCCTGTTAAAGCGCGTGGGATCTTGGTCAAAGTCATATTGCTAAATATTCCACGAGGTCGCGAAAAATTCAAGATTTTACTCAAATTAATTAGCATATTTTACAATCACGATTCCACTACCACCTTTTCCTCCAGAACCCGACGTACTATTGCCAATAGCTACACCGCCGCCGCCACCACCGCCGCCAGTTCCATCAAAACCATTTGAGCCTTGAATAGCTGTAACATATCCGCCCGCACCACCACCACCCGAGCCTCCAGCGTAGGCGATGTCATTTACAGTTCCACCACCCCCTCCTCCGGCATAGATTGATCCTGTAATTGCAGATGCTCTACCTATGCCGCCCTCGCTGCCGTTATTGCCACTTGTATCACCACCAGCCGCACCTGCACCGCCACCGCCACCACCTTGAGGAAAACAACAACCATTTCCGTTATTTTGATTACCACCGCGATTTCCTTGTCCAGCAGTTCCAGCGCCACCAAGCGTACCATTCGATCCGCCACCACCTGAACCGCCACTATTTCCCACAACAGAATTTGTGCCGCCGCCGCCCCCACCTACAACTGAATATCCGGCAAATGAACTGCTACCGCCTTTGCTTCCATTAGCTGAACCAGTAGAGCCGTTGCCACCAGTTCCAACAATTATCGCATAATTACCTGCCGGCAAGCTTGCGGTTGTCTCAAAAAACCCTCCGCCGCCACCACCACCAGCATGTCTGAAGCCGCCGCCGCCACCACCACCAACCACCAAAATTGTGGCATTAATTGCTTGGCTGCAAACAAGATTAAAACTACCAGCCGAAGCAAATCTGTGAATTGTTGATCCCGGAGATGAAACGCTATCCATCGCGCCACCAGTGCATCTTGCTGAAACACATGATCCAGATGAAACATTAAAGGTGCCGCCGCTACATGTGTAATCAAGAGCTCCCGAGTAAATCGGAGTATCATTGCAAGTTATGCTGCCGCTTGGCGGATAAACAGGAGTACCATCAATAATCCCCGCCCACCCTGTAATTGAACAATCTTTTTGGCAAATGCCGCCAGCTAAAGAAGTGTATCCTGTATCGCAATTGCTGCAAGAGCTGCCGACATATCCCGCAACGCAACTGCTGCAGGTTGCACCAGTGTAATGTCCGCTGCAGACGCAACTATTGTTATTGATTGCGACCACACCATTAGTGCAAGTATAGGTCACGGAGCCAGTAAAATTAGTCAGATCGCAAGCTACAGAAACTGCCATTGCTTCTGGGTCAACTTCTCGTGAACTAAGTCCTGATGCCGACAATGTGCATTTTTTCAAACAAGGACCACCCGCAATGATGCGCATGTAACCATTATCGCAAGTATCACAATTAGCACCGGTGTAGCCCACCGAGCAGCTGTCGCAGGTGATGCCGGTGAATCCTGTCGGACAACTACTACAACTTCCATCAAGGCAGCTCGAGTGATAAGTTGTCGCCTGACAAACAAAGCTAGGCTCGCCGCTAATTGCCGCAACGATTGAAGGAGCACCAAAAATTGAACCCACACCAACTGAAACACCAACCAGCAAACCCCAAGAAACTTTTCCGGTAAAAAAACCAATACCAACTGAGATCACTGCAAAAGCCGCGAAAGCTTTGCCGCCGTTTCCCGCCACAATATTGTAAGCGTTGCACATTTCGCTGACAAAAATTTCGCTGGCCTGAGCGTTGCAGTTAAACAAAAAATAAAGCGCGAAGACTTTGGCTAAAAATAAAATATCTGAATTTTTAGCCTTCATTAATTACAGATAAAATTTGTTCAAAAAGGCGTCTGGTCTTGATTCTAACAACTCACCAATCAAGTCGGAAATTTTCTCGTTGGTTTTTTTTATCAACTCCATTTCATCGCGGCTGAATTTTCCCAGCACGTAATCTGCCGTTTCAAATTCAGCATTTTGCGGACGACCAATGCCAAGTCGCAAACGCATGTAATCTTTTCCAATTGCCTCATCAATAGACTTCAAACCGTTATGTCCAGCGTTTCCACCACCGATTTTTACTTTGATTTTTGCTGGCGCCAAATCGAGATCATCGTGAAAAACTAAAATATTTTTTGGTGCAATTTTATAAAAACTAGCTGCCGCTAAAACTGCCGCGCCCGACAAATTCATAAAAGTTTGCGGCTTGAGTGCGATAACTTTTTTGCCGTCAATTGTGCCGGCAAAAACTTCGCTTTTAAATTTTTTGGATTGGGCCGCAAGGCCATAATCTTCAACGATTTGGTCAAGAAGTAAAAAGCCAAAATTATGGCGCGTTAACTCATATTCACGCCCGATATTTCCGAGGCCAATTAGAAGATGCATGTTGAAAAAAGAGTTTGAGTTTTTGAAAGTGAATTTGGTCTTTCTATTTCCCTCATAAAATTTTTCATGCAAAAAAAATTACTTACAAAAATTGTCGTCGCACTTTTTTGCGTCAGCTTTGCATGCAAACATGTTGATGAAAAAACTCCTTTTGTACTTTCGCAATTACCCCATATTCAAATCTTAGAAAAACAAGACCACGCCTTTTGTTCTTCGCTAAAAATTAATTTTGACAAAAGTATCGATATCGAAAGCAACCTTTACTGGCGCTGTCGCTTGTCACTTGCCAAATATCGTCTGCACACTGATGACTCACCTGAAAGCTTAAAACATAATTTAGAAATCAGCGATTTAGTGACCAAAATTTCGCTGAAATTAGCCGACACTCCTGAGTCAATTTTAGTTCATCAAAATAACAAAATGGATGAGCGCCACCACAAGCAATGCCTTGTTATGGGCTATGAAATTCAAACTGAAGATTTAGCAAAAGTTGATGATTATTTTTCTTGCCGCAAAGCCTTAATTGCCGATCAGCAATTAGTGCCGCCTTTTGGCAATGTTGAATATCTCGAATATCCTAACTACTCCTACAACATTGGCTTTGTAGTTGATCGCAGGGTTGATGAAGAAATTAAACGCTACAATTTAGCCAAAGAAAAATATCCAACCTGCGTCAAATTTCATTTAGACAATATCAATTTCAAAAGTTGTACCACAGCGCAAGACCGCTCGCGCCAATGCTTTAGCGAGGTTGATAAAAAAAGATTTTTGAAAGAAATGGAAGAAAAAGTGATCTGCCAAAAATGGACTTACATCCGATTTCCTAATAGCTTGTTAAAAGAAGATGATCGCAGAAAAGCTGAAATAGAACGCATGAAAGCCAACTCTAATTTTCACAATCAGTTAGATTTTGTTTCACTTGGAATTAACGATAAAGACTTTGCTGCAGCGGTTGAAGAGAAAGTTGATGAGCAGAAAATTAAGAAGGAAAAACTAAAAGCAGAAGCTAAAGAAA
>CAIUFU010000142.1 GCA_903898475.1 uncultured Alphaproteobacteria bacterium
ATAGAAAACCGCATTCAACGCCACCAAGCTCTCTCACGTTGGCTTTTTGAGATATTTGAGAAATTAATGTTACTAATGCGTCAGGGCTGGATCTTTCGTCGGTAATTTCTGTTTTGGATCTGTCTGTATTGTTGCGATATAAGCCAACAGAGCCATCTTCTTTTATGGCTAAATGCATTACTCGACCTTCTGAATTTGTATATTCAAGGTAAGGGCTTTTTGAAAATGGGCTAAATCCAAAAGCTAAATTCTGATCACTTGGTTTAGATTGGTCCTGAAGTTCAGTTGAAATCGGCAAGTAGAACCTGCCAGACTCATCTTTTGCTATAAAACGATTTAGGTCTTCACGATTTTCTAGAAGAGTGCAGAGAGAGCCAAGTAAAATGGTTGGAAGACATTTGTTATGCACCGGTGCCTGAGTTGCCGTGGTAGTTTCTGAGGAGATCGGAGCCACTCTTTTTTTCGAAAATCTTTCCACAAAGCTAAACCCTCTTCTACCCACTGCCTCAACTGGTGCAGCTACAGGAGCCTCATTTGTAACAGCTACAGCTACAGTGCTTTGATGAAAAACCGAAGAATCGACAATATTTGGATTAGCCCCAGCTCTGATCAAATTACCAATCGTTTCAAGATTAGAATTTTCTTGAGAATGTTTAATGGTTGCCCAATGAAGCGGAGTGTTTCCATTGGCGTCGACCTGATTGATACTAGATCCAACAAAGGGAATCAGTCTTGCCGCAAGGTCTCTTAAATTAGGATTTGATGCCGCAACACTAAAGGGTGTTTTGAAGTGAAAGGCATCACCAGCAAGCGCTAATTCTTGTATTTGAGTTGAAGTTAATGTGTTGCAAAGTACTTCAAGAAATTCATTAGCTTTTGCAATTGATCGCTGATCTTGAGCTGATTCAACCAAGTGATGCAAAATATTTCTGCCATTTTCATCAACTAATTCTCGAGATACGTTTTTTTCGACGGCATGTGTTAGTAAAAATTCTCCAAACAAATTTGGATCTTCTATCGAAAATAAAATTTTGGTTAAGAGAGAGTTTTTATTTCGGGTTAATTCTTCAACTGCCATTTTTCCAGGCCCTGAAGTTGCTTCAACATTAGCGCCAGCGGAAATGTTATTAAAAAATTTATCACCCTTGCTGTAAACCCCAGCGCTTGCTATTCCTGATGGAAGAGTGCCTCTGTTTACAGAAATCTGTTTGCTTCTGCCATTTAAAAAAACATCAACGCCATTGGTAGAAATTAATTTATTACCATCTGCCTTTTCTGGGACAAATTCCATTAAATCCCTTAGTTCTGAAACAGAGATATCTGCAACTGGAAGATCTGCAATTGGCAGAGGTGCTTGAGGGATTTCTATCTGAGGTTGATCTTGGGCCGGAAATATGCTGCCCAAAGCTGCGGTTTGAACAAGCCCAGTTGAAGCACTTCTGCTTTTGAAGAAATCGGTTAAATTTCGAAAGGTAGAAATAATGTTTTGGCCATTTTGAGTAATTGCACCTTCCGACACCTCTCTTATCGAATCATCAGAGTCTGGTAATAATGGATTACCATTTGCGTCTCTCATACCAAAAGACTCAATAACATCTCTTTTGGCTAAAAATATTTTTCCATCAATTGCGCGAACTACAGAGTCAGATTTGATCCCAAATTCAGAATCATTGTGCGAAGATTTAAATCCCAAATATCCAGCAACGGAACCATCGGGATTTTTTATGTAGAGTGCATCAGCTGAAGAAGATCCAAATCCGGCAGGTCGATGACTTGTCGAAAAATGCACCAAAGTTTGTCCAGTTGGAAGAAGGGCTTCTTCTTTAAGGCACCAACTACGAACTCCACGAGCCCAATAAGACCCAACTGGAATTCCAGAAATATAATCCAGTTGTTCGCGGCTGATAAGTTGTTGATCACCACAAGGTATTGCTAGCCTTGCTAGATCGGTTTGAGTGGCAAGAGATTGAAATTCATTTCTAGTGGTAGTCAGTTGAGATCTGCTCATAAATATAATTAATTGATTAGTGAGAAAAAATATCTCCCGAGCCAAAGCACTGTAAATCAAGTTTGACTCGGGTTGGTAAGAATTTTAAACAAGCTTGAAAAATTGCAGTGCGATCTTCACGCGCCAGCATCACATCAAGTTTTTCTTTTAATCTGTGCAAATGCAAAACGTCGGACGCGGCGTAATCTAATTGTTTTTCGGTGATTTCAGCATTGCCCCAATCTGAAGATTGTTGTTTTTTCGACAAATCGATTCCCAAAAGTTCGTCGCAAAGAGATTTTAATCCGTGAGCGTCAGTGTAGGTGCGAACTAGCTTGGAAGCGATTTTGGTGCAGTAAATATTTTTCACCTCAACCTTCAAATAATATTGTAAAGCGGCGAGATCAAATCGTGCGAAGTGGAAAATTTTTTCAATTTTTTCGTCAGCTAAAATTTTGCGTAAATTTGGCGCGTCATATTTTCCTTGTTCAAATTGCACAAGGTGCGCGTCGCCATTGCCGTCAGAAATTTGAATCAGGCACAAACGATCACGAATGATGTTGAGGCCAATGGTTTCTGAGTCTACGGCGATTGATTTTGTGAATTTTACGTCGGCTGGTAAATCATTTTTGTGCAGGAAGTTGGCCATTTTTATTTGCGGTAAATTTTAAAAGTTACTTGCTGGACGGGGTTTGTAACCCCGTCCACAGGTTCATTGCTATTTTGCCTGAACGTGAAGACGGTATTGCAAATCCCTTCTTGCTCAGAGTCAAGTTGGCGCGCTAATTATTTAAGTTATTTCGTAAACCTTTCCCAAAACGCGTCAGTCAATTGAGGAAGTGCCGAGTTAATCTCAACCATCTCATCCATCTTGCCATTGCAGTGCAAAACTAAATCGCATCCCGCAGCTAAAATATCTTTCGACTTCTGCGAAAAACTTCCTTTCAACGCCTTCATCGAAACGTCGTCGCTCATTAAAATATTTTCAAAACCAATCTCTTCGCGAATCAATTTAATGGCGCTAAATGAAGTTGTGGCGCAGTTCATTTTGTCGATTGCGGTGAATAAAATGTGAGCAGTCATTGCGAATTTTTGGTCGCGCAATTTGGTGAAAGTGACAAAATCGGTTTTGCGTAATTCGTCCAAAGAGCATTCAACAACTGGTAATTCCAAATGGCTGTCTGACGTGCCGCGTCCGTGACCGGGAATATGTTTAATTACTGGATAAACTCCTTCGCTTAAAAGCCCTTCGCAAACTTTTTGGCCTAAATCTGCAACTTGCAAAGCGTCTTTGCCGTAAGCGCGGTCACCAATTACGGCGTGGGTTTTTTCGGTTAAAATATCAAGCACTGGTGCACAATCTACGTTGAAACCAACTTCAACTAATTCGCGGGCGATTTCTTGAAAATTTTTGAAAAGTTCAATGCGGGCTTGCTCGGGATTATTTTGGTAAAGATCGGCAAAATATTGCCCCGCTGGATAGGTTTTCCACTCAGGTGCTTTAAGGCGCGCCACGCGTCCGCCTTCTTGATCAACTAACATCAAAACTTCGCCACCCATTACTTCACGAATTGAATCGGTAAGTTTTTTTACCTGCTCTTTATTTTGCACATTTCGTGCAAAAAGAATAAAACCAATCGCGCCATTTTTAGAGAAAAAATATTTTTCTTCGTCGGTGAGGGTAGTGCCAGAAACGCCGTAAATTACTGGTTTTGTGGCGTTTTTATTTTGCGAAATTTTGTGAAGCAAAGACATGAAATTTACAAAACTCCTTTTGTTGAATTAATCGCATCCTTCTTTCTTTCGTCGATTGTGATTGCTTGGCGAAGTGCGCGCGCTGTGGCTTTGAAGCAAGATTCGATGATGTGGTGGTTGTTGAGACCGTAAAGATTTTCAATGTGCAAATTGCAGCCCAAGCTTTGCGCGAAAGCGAAAAACCATTCGCGGAAAAGTTCCGAGTCCATTTCGCCAATTTTGTCGCGTTTAAATTCGCAGTTAAAAATTGGATAAGCGCGGCCCGACAAATCGATGACGGCGCGAGTTAGCGTTTCATCCATTGGAACGTAAGAATGGCCAAAGCGCGTAATGCCTTTTTTATCACCCAATGCTTGCTTCACAGCTTCACCAATTGCCAGAGCGCAATCTTCGGTGGTGTGGTGAAAATCGATGTGCAGGTCACCTGCAACTTCCACCGAGATGTCGATTAAACTGTGGTGTGAAAGTTGCTCAATCATGTGGTTCAAAAAACCAATTCCGGTATTTACTTTGAATTGACCAGTACCGTCGAGATTTACTTCAACTTTGATTTTGGTTTCTTTGGTGTTGCGTTCGATTTTTGCTTGGCGCATGGATTGTTTTTTTGTAAATTTTTACTTGTGACGAGATGAAACCCGCCATTCGACGGGGTAACGAATTTTACTTCAAATTCACCGCAACAAAATCCCAATTCACCAAGTGATTTAGGAAAGTGTCAATGTAAGTATGGCGAGCATTTTGGAAATCTAAGTAGTAAGCATGTTCCCAAACATCCATGGTCATCAAAGGCTTAGCGTTTGAAGTTAGAGGAGTTTCGGCATTACCAGTTTTAGTAACTTTCAATTTGCCATCTTCCAAAACTAACCAAGCCCAGCCTGATCCAAATTGAGTTGCGCCGGCATTTTTAAATTCCAAAACGAAATTTTCGTAAGAACCAAAATCTGATTCGATTTTAGCTAGAACCGCTCCAGTTGGTTTGCCGCCGCCATTTGGTTTCATTGAGTTCCAGTAGAAAGTGTGATTCCAAACTTGCGCTGAATTGTTGAAAATTCCGGCTTTGGTTTTATCGGCGTGAGAAATTTTAATGATTTCTTCCAAAGATTTTCCTTCAAGTTCGGTGCCGGCAATTAAGTTGTTCAAGTTAGTTACGTAAGCTTGGTGATGTTTGCCGTAGTGAAAATTGATGGTATTTTCTGAAATGTGTGGAGCTAGAGCGGTTCTTGCGTAAGGCAAGTTTGGTAATTCGATTTTTTGCATTTTTTCTCCGAGATTTTTAGGTTGAAAAGAAGAGCTGCCAGAAAATTTCAACTTGCATGAAGCGAGAAGAAAAGCGGCGGAAAGAAAGCTTGTTTTGATGAATTTTCTTTTTGACATTTGCATGCTTGGCAACTTAATTTTCGCGCTTTCCCAAGTCAATTATTCAATTAAAAAT
>CAIUFU010000143.1 GCA_903898475.1 uncultured Alphaproteobacteria bacterium
ATTCACATTGATGTGATGGATGGCAGTTTCGTTCCCAATATTACAATTGGTAACGAGGTGGTGAAAAATTTACGCAAAAACACTGCTTTGCCTTTCGATGTTCATTTGATGATTAATAATCCTGACAATCACATTAAAGCCTTTGCTGACGCTGGTTCGGACATTATCACAATTCACGCCGAAGCTTCAATTCACTTAGATCGCTCGGTTGATCTAATCAAATCTTTCGGCAAAAAAGCTGGGGTTTCGATTGTTCCTTCAACTCACGAAGATGTGCTTGATTACGTTTTAGAAAAACTCGATTTGATTTTGGTAATGTCGGTTAATCCCGGATTTGGTGGACAAAAGTTTTTATCGTCACAGCTTAGAAAAATAGAAAACCTGCGCAAAAAAATTGAAAAAACCGGCAAGAAAATTGAGCTTGAAGTTGATGGCGGAATTAACGCCGAAACCTACAAACTCGCAACTTCGGCTGGCGCCGACGTTTTAGTTTCAGGCTCTTATATTTTTGGCTCAAAAAGTTATTCTGAAGCAATCTCAAAACTTCGCTCTTAATGAAATATGTCGTTTACGGACTTGGAATTTCTGGAATTGCCACAGCAAAATTTCTCGCCCATCAAGGTGAACAAGTTGTAGCAACTGACGACAATGAAAAAGCAATTGAAGACGCCAAACAAAAATTTCCTGAGATAGATTTTAAAAAACCCGAAGAAATTGAATATGATGAAACCACTGTAATCAGCTTCTCTCCTGGTATTCCACTTCACTTTCCTAAGCCCCACAAAATTTTAGAAATCATCAAACAAACTGGCGCCTCCCTTGCCTGCGATATTGAGATTTTTTACCGCAAAAATTCGCAAAATAATTTTTTCGCCATCACCGGAACTAACGGAAAATCAACAACCACGGCTCTGAGTGGTTTTATTTTTGAAGAGCTAAAAATTCCTTCGGCAATTGGCGGAAATATCGGCGTGCCTTGTTTCGAGTTACCACAAAATCAAAATAATTTTTCCTACATTTTCGAAACATCTTCTTACCAACTTGATTTGCTTGAACAAAGCCACTTCAAAATCGCCTCTCTTTTAAATATCACCCCCGATCACATTGATCGTCACGGATCTTTTGAAGGTTACGTCGCAGCCAAAAAAAGAATTTTTAAAAATCAAACCGAACATGATTTTGCTTTGATTGATGTGGATAACGTTAATTCCAAAAAAGTTTTTGATGAGCTTCAAGCCGACAAAAATTTTCGCGCCACTTTAGTTCCGGTTTCTACCAAAAAAATTCAGGAAAATGGCCTGTCGCTTTTTGATGGGATTTTGGTCAATAAAATCGGCGGCGCAGATTCTCATCTTGAATTAAAATCTGATTTTTTACGCGGCGAACATAATGACCAAAACATGGCTTTTGCCTTTGGAATTGCTTACTGCAACGCGCTTCTAGCTGGTCAAAAAAACTCTGAAGAAAAAATCATCGCGGCCATAAAAAAATTCAAAGGCCTGCGTCACCGCATGCAGCTGCTTGGTGAAATTGACGGGGTAAAATTTGTTAATGACAGCAAAGCAACTAACGCCGAATCAACTGAAAATGCTCTAAAAGCTTACGATCAAATTTTTTGGATTTTAGGTGGCGTTGCCAAAGAAGGAGGAATTACCAGCCTTGCGCCCTACTTCAAAAAAATTCACAAAGCTTATTTGATCGGACAAGCATCGGATGATTTTGCTAAAACTTTAGCTGAAAATTCCATCACTTTTGAGAAATGCGGTGATTTAGAAACAGCATTTAAACAGGCTGTTTTTGACTCAAAAAATATTGGCTTATCTCAAAAGAACATTTTACTTTCGCCCGCTTGCGCCTCGTTTGATCAATGGAAAAATTTTGAGCAGCGCGGAGACTACTTTTGCAAGCTATTTGATGAACTTTTACCAAAATCTTAAAACAGCAAAAAAATCTTACACAGCTGCAAAATGCTTGTCGGTTTTTTGCGCTTTGGCTTTAGGATTATCGGCAATTTTCTACCAACCTCAAGACGTAGCTTCTACCACCATCAGTAACGACTGCGCTTTACTTGCAGACACCACAGTTGCTCAACCCGGAGTCAATTGCTTATTTAGCAGCATGACTCGAGATGGCACTGCAGTTTTGCCACTTTGCCGCAGAACTTCTGCCACAACCTATACCATCCCTGACAGCAATATTCTTACGACTGGAACTCGTCGCTATACCTGCAACAACTTAAGTGACTTGCCTTTGTGCAGCACTTTTACCGATTGCGCTGGTAGCAACAATTACACCGGCTGCATTCCTGCCAAACCCGGAAAAAATTGTGCACCTCTTTGCGACGCATCTTTTAATGGCAGCGTCGGCCAAACTAGAGGCGTTGATTTTGCGATTCATAACCGTGACTGCATTAGATTTTGTGATGCCTTAGAAGCAGGAGTAACAACTGCAACTCCGGATATTAACTGCGTTGACAGAAAGTGTCACCAACTAGCCACAGGAACTTTGCCAATTCCACCTCCAAGCGCCAATCCCAATTGTGCTTTAACGCCTTGCAACCTACTTGCTCCAAATGAACTGATTGACGTATTTCGCAAAATTGCTGGCGATACTGCCGCTAACCGCACAGTTGGTAAATATTGTGATGGTGATCTTGACATCAATAGCAAGCCGATGAAATGCTATAATTTCAACAAGACTCAAATACCTTACGTCTCTAAAAACACCATGTGCGTAATGCATAATTGCCCTCCTCCTTGCAGCAACTATACATCTCCAACTGATGTTAACGGAGATGGAGTAATTAACTCTTTCGACAATGATGACACTCTAAATGTCTCTGATCGCGATAAGAATGGCGTCATTGATCCCGATACTTCTTATGCAATGGCTTATAGCGCTGCTTTTAATGGAAATCCTACTACTGCCACAACACCCAATTTATCATCAACCTCTTACTGCGCTCCGGTCTATTGTCGACCAATAGTTACTAAGCAGTTTCGTTGTGTTCAGAATGCCGGCGATACAACGCCAACTGGAGATAATACTAAAGATGTTGTTAGAAATTCCTCATGCGATTCAGCTCCTACTTACAAAAACGGCACTCTAGTTCATGATGGCTCGGTATGTACATCTAACATGTGCTTCAAAACCATCGATTGTAACGATCCAGTTAATAATTCAGGCAGCAACGCACAGCCAGAATGTCTCATACCAGAGGATGGATCAATAGGCAGCACTGCCGATACGGTAAATTCTGCGTTTTATCGGCCCAAACCAATGAACAAGGCAACCAAGGTTGCCAACAACATCCGAAGCATTGAGAACATGAATACCGATTCGAGTGAAGTAGGAGTATGTTATTCTCAAAGTCAAATGGAAGCCCGCAGCGACGACTCCTTTGATGACCATCACTGGGGATTAAACATGGATATTAAAATCGACCTTGGAATTCTCGGCAGTTTCACCATTCCTCTAGGATGGTTTCACAGCTCGCTACTTCCTGACGAGGCTAGATCTCCCGGCATGTGCAGCGTTGAAAATGTAGGATTTCGCGGTACCGGATATATTTATCTTTGCTATGGCGATGGCAGCAAGTCTTCGGGACAATTATACGGAAAGGTTTCCGACCAAACTGCTTATCACAGCGGTTATGTTCAAACCACTTTCACAGAAGGTGATGCTACGCATAAATTAAAAGTCTGCTTGCGCTTCAGAAATGCTTTGCGTCCAGATGATGGCACCTCAGAAACTTGCGGCGAAAGAGAATGCGCTGTAAGCTGCATGGGATTTGCCGGCGGATGTTCTCAACAAAATTGCGGCTATGATCGTTGTTTCAATTTAAGCGTTACAGATAAATCTCCTGACGAATGCGATATGGGTAACACACTCTTCACCGACAATCCAAGCAGAGGATGCACCTCAACTTATGACACTTACTTAAGACTTAGAGTTAGAAAATATGGCAATCGCATTTGCAGCTTTCTTGATGTAAAGGGCCAAACAGCTTATGACAATGGTAGTAGCGTCAGCAATTTATTCTTGAAGGGCACTGAAAAATTAGCAGATAAAAAATGTGTCGTAGGCACAGCAAACTCTTCTGGCAATTGCTCTGGCTTTAGCAGCTACCGAGAGGAAGCTTCGGCAGAAAGATGGCGCACCATAAAATTCGGCGACTCCG
>CAIUFU010000144.1 GCA_903898475.1 uncultured Alphaproteobacteria bacterium
CGAAGGGCCTGAAAACCGGTTTTCAGGCCCTTCGACGACGCCCTTTGGGCTTTGCTCAGGGACCTATTAACTTTTATGTTCTTACACAAACATGACTCGAAAATATTTCGGCACTGATGGCATTCGTGGCACGGTTAATAAATTTCCGATGACCGCAGAAATCGCCTTAAAAGTTGGCATGGCGATTGGCGCAAAATTTATTGATGGCGGACATCGTCATCGCGTGGTGATTGGAAAAGACACTCGCCTTTCTGGCTACGTGGTTGAACCAGCGCTGACCTCGGGGCTCGCCGCAGTTGGCATGGATGTGTTTTTGGTAGGTCCCGTTCCAACCCCCGCCGTTTCAATGCTAACGCGCTCAATTCGCGCTGACATTGGAATTATGATTTCAGCGTCACACAACCCTTATTGCGACAATGGCATTAAAATTTTTACCCGCGATGGTCACAAATTAAGCGACGAAATCGAGAGAGAAATTGAAGCACTAATTGAAGGCGACATCACGCCGCACTTGGCTGCACCACAAAATCTTGGTCGCGTTAAAAGGCTTGACGACGCTTCAAATCGCTACATTGAATTTGTTAAAAACTCTTTTCCAAAAGACAAAACTCTAACCAATTTAAAAATCGTCGTCGATTGCGCCAATGGCGCGGCTTACAAAATTGCCCCGCAGATTTTTTGGGAATTGGGTGCGGAAGTAATTGAGATTGGCACCGAGCCTAATGGTTTTAACATTAATGAGAAATGCGGATCGACTCATCCCGAAGCACTGCGCCAAAAAGTTTTGGATGAAAAAGCTCACATCGGAATTGCGTTGGATGGCGACGCTGATCGTCTTTTGGTGGTTGACGAAAAAGGCAATGCCATTGATGGCGACAAGCTGATTGCGCTGATTGCCGAGAAGCTTCACGCTGACGGAAATTTGAAAAATGACACGGTGGTGATTACCCAAATGTCTAATTTGGCTTTGGAAAATTATTTAAGTTACATCGGTGTTTCAACGATTCGCGCACAAGTTGGCGATCGCTACGTTTTGGAAGAAATGCGCAAAAATCGCTGCAATTTTGGTGGCGAGCAATCGGGTCACATTGTGCTTTCAGATTACTCCACAACGGGTGATGGGCTGATTGCAGCTTTACAAGTTTTGGCTGCACTTTGCGATTCTAAAAAACCGGCAAGCGAGCTTTTGAATTTATTTGAACTCTTTCCGCAGATTTTGAAAAACACTAAGTTTGATGCCGGAAAAAAGAATCCGTTAGAAGAAAAATCAGTTCAGGATTTTATTAAAACTAAAGAAGCAGAAATCGCTGGAAATGGCAGAATTCTAGTACGCAAGTCAGGCACTGAAAATTTAATCCGCGTGATGGTTGAAGGAAAAGATCAGAAACAGATCGAAAAAATTACCGACGAGATTATCGCAAAAATTAACTCTTAATTTTGATTAAAAAAAACCCGCCACCCCAGAACTGAGATGGCGGGTTTTTTTGTGTCGAAACCTTATTCTTTATGGGTTGCACTGATAAATTTTGTGCGTCCCAACCGTACTTCCTATACCAATGTAAAATCCGCATGATGGGGTGCATGACGAATTAGGATCACTGCTAGTGCAATAGCAGTTAAAGAATGACTTAGTACCACCCGGATCAGTCAATGTACTACCAGAAACCGATGTTGAGGCACTAGTAACAAGAGCATATTTTCCGAAATAGGCTGAGCTACAAGTAGTGGGCGTGGTTCCATAAATATAGTCATTAGAATTACCAGAAGGTCCGCCGCCGGCAACATATTTATTGGTTGTGATTAAGTACCAGTTGCCGTTTTGAGGCGTACAGGTTCCGCCAATTCCGGTAGCAGCACCAGTTGAGGTGCAAGTGTAAGATTTGCTTCCGGTATAACCGGTATTGCAAGCAAAGCTTCCGCTTCCCGACGCCGCATATGAAAGACCTGATTTGGCACTATAACCAGTTCCAGCTGATGCGGTGCAGGTAATTGCAGTACAAGTACCTCCAATGCTGGTGGCAACGCCACTCGAAGTGCAAGTGTAAGATTTACTTCCCGAATAACCCGTGCTGCAAGAAAAACTTCCACTACCCGAAGC
>CAIUFU010000145.1 GCA_903898475.1 uncultured Alphaproteobacteria bacterium
AAACTAAATTATCGTCATTGACATTATTCAAACTTTTGCAGGTTTTTTTCAGATCAAATTTTTTGAAATGCGCTTCGTCAATTGCGTGCACCAAAATTTCACCATCTTTGGCGCCAATACAAAAAAGGCCGCAAGTCATGTTGAAACTAGCCATTAGTAGCGCGGGGTTGAAGGTGTTTTCTGGATCGAATTTTATAGTGTAAACTAGCGGATGAGAAGGCTCTCTAGTCAAAGCTAAGTTAATAATGAGATTCATTGAGCTGAAAAAACTTTGAAAGAAAATCCGCGAAAAATGGCGGTAAAAACCAAAACTCAAATGCAGCAATTCGCTTTTTTCTTCGATCAATTTTAGACGAAAAGATGAAACGCTAACCAATCCCGAAGCCAAAACTCCAAAAAATATGTAAAGCCACGAAACCTTACTGGCAGCGACCATAAACATGATCCACAGCGCCAGCAAAAATAAAAATAGGTTGAAAATGTTGAGCATTGAGGAAATGAAAATTAAAAAAGCTGAGGAGCAAAATTCTTCAACAAAATTAATCAAAAACAATGTCAAAAATTTTAATCGTGCAGGCCGTTTTTTACGACAAAATCTCAGCCATGTTGTTGCAAGGCGCAATCGCTGAAATCACTAGATCTGGTAGCACTTACGAAGTTATTTCGGTTCCAGGAGCATTTGAAATTCCGGCAGCAATTGCTTTGGCCAAAGGCAGCAAAAACTCTCTCTTTAAAAGCTATGATAAATATGATGGCTACGTTGCTTTAGGATGCGTGATTCGTGGCGAAACAACTCATTATGATTATGTCTGCGGTGAGAGTGCGCGCGGTTTGAATGATTTGGCTTTTAAAGAAAAATTGGCGATTGGTTACGGAATTATTACCGTTGAAAACGAAGCTCAAGCTTTGGATCGCGCTGATCCATCTAAAAAAGATAAGGGCGGTTTTGCGGCTTATGCTTGTTTGGAGATGATTAAGTTGAATAAGAAGTTTGCGGTTTAAATCCTCTTAGAAACTGCAATTGCAAACTTGGTGGTGCATTTAATGAAAGCAGAAAGCGGCGTGAAGCAACCGAGCTCCGCCGCTTTATTTTCGTAAGCAATGTCCCGATGTTCTATTTCTTCAGCGCGAAATTTTTCGATTTTTTCTTTTAGCTGCTCAATTTCTTTTTTCTGATTTTCATCAAGAAACTTCTCTTCTTTGGTAAGTGCTGCAACCTGCTCTTGGTAATGTTCGTCAATTACCTCTTCAACTGCTGTGGGCAGGTCATTGCCGCTTTTTTGCTGGCGAGTGCCGTAAAAAAACCCAAGGCAAAACCACCAATTTTCCAAATTGGCTGCATCACTGTTGGGCGAATTTTTTGTCTTTTAATTTCTAAGTTGAAGTAATCGAAATGCACATCTTCTTGTTCTTTCATATGCTTCACTAATTGAAGCGTCTCATCATCTTTTTTTAATTTTAATGCTGCCATCTGACCATCATAAATCACCTTCGCACCCATTTCACCCGCGTGGTCAACGCGGATGATTTCTTCGAGTTTTTTTGAAAAACTAGTCATCAACTTGGATGTTTTCGTCAACGAAAGTATTGTCTTTCAACACCAAATTTGACTCAGATTCTTCGTTAACTGCTTCAGTCACTTCTTCGTTTGAAGAAACGATTTCAACACCACCACGATTTTTAATTGAGCGCACGATATTGCGTCTAACACCTTCAACATCAACTAATCCTTCGGCGATTTCACGAAGCGAAATAACTGCTGGTTTTTCTTTGTTATCCAAAGTTGTTGACGATCCAGACAAAATGCTTTTTGCGCGATTGCTTGCAATCAAGCAAAGCTCAAAGCGGTTTGGTACGACTATTACACAGTCTTCAACGGTAATTCTTGCCATTGTGAAATTGAAATTTAGTTTTGCTTGGGAAAGTAGTAAGAAGGCCGCGCAACCTAGGTGCGGCAATTAAGCAAATCAACAAAAAATTCATGCCAATCACAATTCACTCAGCAGCCGATTTTGAAAAAATGCGCGCTGCCGGAAAATTAGCCGCCGAAATTTTAGACTTTATCGCGCCTTACGTGCAGGTAGATGTAACTACCAACGAGCTAAATAATTTATGCCACGATAAAATTGTTGCAGCAGGCGCCATCCCTGCCCCGCTTAATTATAAAGGCTTTCCAAAATCAATTTGCACTTCACTAAATCACGTGGTTTGCCACGGAATTCCAAGCGACGAAATTCTCAAAAAAGGCGACATTGTAAATATTGACGTCACGGTAATTTTAGACGGCTGGCACGGCGATTCTAGCCGCATGTATTTTGCGGGCGAGCCTTCGATCAAAGCCAAAAGACTTTGCCAAGTTACTTACGATTCAATGATGCTAGGAATTGAGCAGGTAAAACCGGGTGTGCTTTTGTCAAATGTTGGAACTGCAATTCAAAATTACGCCGAAAAACACGGCTTTTCAGTTGTAAGAGATTTCTGCGGCCACGGTATTGGCAAAGTTTTTCACACTGAACCAAGCGTTTTGCACTATTTTGAAAAAGGCCGCGAAGTGATTTTAGAAGAAGGAATGTTTTTTACGATTGAGCCAATGATTAACGAAGGCAATTACAAAACTAAATTCTACCAAACTAATAAAGAGGCGCCAGATCAAAAGGCTGAAAAATTAAAAGCTGAGTGGGTTGCAACAACAACTGATTTCACCGCCGGGAAAAAATCTTTATCCGCCCAGTTCGAGCACACAGTTGGCGTAACTCGCGACGGTGTTGAAATTTTCACCGGCTCACCAAAAGGCTGGGATTTTCCACCTTATAAATAATCAGCTTACCAAACACTGTCCTTCCGAGCAACGCGAGGAATCTCATGAGTTCAGAAAATCGACTATTTTCTTCAATTTGATAAAAACTTAATCATGCATTTCGAGATCAAAAACTCCTCTTTAACACATGATGTCGGTGGAAAGATTCGTCCAGCTTGGCCAACTGATTCTCGAGTTAGCGCTGTATTTTCTGATTGTCAGAAATATCGCTACCAACTAAGAGAGGTCTGGGATGTATCAAAGCCATTGGTTATGTGGTTGTTGATGAATCCAAGTGTAGCCTGTGCCGATTACAGCGATCCAACTCTGCGAAAGACTGGCAAATTCGCTCGTGCTTGGGGTTATGGTGGACAGCTGGTTGCCAATGTTCATGCTTACCGCGCCACTGATAAAAATCGATTACTGAAAGTAATTGACCCCGTTGGTCCAAAAAATGACGAGATGATTTTGGAGATGGCAACAGAGTCAAAAACAATTGTACTAGCTTATGGACAGCCACCAAAAATGCTTCGTTCACGGGGTCAAGATATAGTGAAACTTTTGCAGCACCATTCTGGCCTCTGTCATCTACGCCTTTCTAAAGATGGAACACCAACTCATCCTCTTTATTTACCAGCGACCCTTATTCCTCAACTTTATAATATATAATCAGTTGCGGGAAGCACCTTACGAAATTCAACAGCATAATCATCGACTAGCTGTTTGGGCAGCATCCAGAGCAGCCTCAACTCTCAACTGTCGCTGTAAAGTTTAGACATTCTTGAAAATTGCAAGTTCACAGCTGAAAAGTTTGCAAACACAACAAACCTTCCAGACCCTGCAAATATCAATTCAAAACACCAATATTGTTTACACATGGGATTGCTGCCAAGCTAATCAAATGCTACGGTTTGTTTGTGCTGCTTTCCTTTACTTCTTCTCAACACTGGGCAAAAACCAAGTCAGCAAGCCAATCGCTGGCAAGAATGAGCAAATGTGGTAAACGAAAGTGATGCTGGTTAAGTCGGCAACTTTACCCAAGACTGCAGCACCCACTGCGGCGACACCGAAAGCGAACCCGAAAAATAATCCCGAGATCATTCCAACTCTTCCCGGAATTAGCTCTTGGGCGTAAACTAAAATTGCTGAAAAGGCTGAAGAAATAATCACGCCAATTATCACGCTCAAAATTTCTGTCCAAAAAAGATTAGCGTAAGGCAGCATCAGCGTGAAAGGCAGAGCTCCTAAAATTGAAATCCAAATTACGGTTCTGCGACCAAAGCGATCACCGACAATGCCGCCAATTAAAGTGCCAAGCGCCACAGAGGCTAAAAAAATAAAAAGATGCAATTGAGCGCTGCGCACTGAAATGCCGAAAACATCAATCAAATAGAAGGTGTAATAGCTATTGATGCTGGCGGTGTAGAAAAATTTTGAAAAAATTAGCAGCGCTAAAACTGCGATTGAAATGACGACCTTTCTTTTTGAAACGGGTGAAATTTTGCTTGGCGCAACTCGCGCTAAAGTGTTTAAATGCGCGGCTTTGTACCATCTGCCAACGTTAAAGAGCACAACAATTCCAATCAAAGTTAAGGCCGAAAACCACGACAGACTCATTTGCCCGCGTGGCAAAATAATAAAAGCGGCAAGTAGAGGTCCGGCCGCCGAGCCAATATTTCCGCCAACCTGAAAAACTGATTGGGCGAAACCGTATTTTCCTTTTGAGGCAAAACGGGCAATTCGCGAAGATTCGGGATGAAAAATTGACGAGCCGGTGCCAACAATCATGGCGCCGAAAAGGATGCCGTAGAAGCTGTTTGCAAAAGCTAAAAGCAACAATCCACACAAGGTAAAAGTCATTCCCAGTGCCAAAGAATAAGGCTGCGGTTTTTTGTCCGTGTAGTAGCCAACCAAAGGCTGGAGGAGTGAGGCGGTAAATTGAAAAGCCAGAGTAATTAAGCCGATTTGAGCGAAGCTTAAGTGGTAAGTTTCTTTTAAAATTGGGTAGATCGCCGGAAGCAGCGACTGAATTGTGTCGTTAAGAAAATGACAAAAACTAATCGCAATTAAAACGGTGAAGGCGGGATTTTTCTGAAAAAGTTTTTTTGTTTTAGAGATCATAAAATTATTACTTTTTTTCTAAAACTAAAAATTGGACCCTTGATTTTGCTGGTCAAAAGCCAATTGTGCACAGCTGTGCACAATTCAAATTCCAGAAATTTTAGCAAACAATATTCACCAATTTATCTGGCACGATGATGATTTTTTTGATCTCTTTGCCTTCGATAAATTTTGCCACATTTTCATTGGCGAAAGCCAGTTTTTGCATTTCTTCTTTTGCGGTTCCAACTGGCATTTGAATTACTGCGCGTAGTTTTCCCGCAACTTGCACGGCAACACCAACTTCATCTTCGGTAATTAAACTCACGTCAAATTCTGGAAATTTTTCGGCGCTCACCAAAGTTTGATTGCCCAGTCTTTGCCACAATTCTTCCGCTAAATGCGGCATGATTGGAGAAAATAAAATCACCAAATTATTCAAAGCAAAATTCATAACTTTTGCGTCTTCTTGCGACTTCACTTCAAATTTTTCTAGCGCATTTGAAAACTCGCGAATCTTTGCAATGGCACGGTTGAAACCGATTTTTTCAAATTCAGAAGTAACCAAAGAAATAGTTTTGTGAGTGAGTTTAGTAATTGGATGTTGCTTCGAAACCACTCCCTCACCTTTCAACTCAGAGTTAGAAGCCACAAGCTTCCACAAACGATTCACATATTTCCAGCAACCGTCAATACCACTTTCCGACCAATCTAAATCGCGCGATGCCGGAGTGTCTGAAAGCATGAAAAGCCTTGCCGTGTCAGCGCCGTAGCTTTCAACAATGTGCGACGGATCGACAGTGTTTTTCTTCGACTTGCTCATTTTTTCACTGCGACCAATCACAACTTGATTGGCTGGTTTTTCAGATGCCTCACTTGGGTAAAGCCATTTTCCGCTTTCTTTATCTTTGTAAGTTGCGTGACAAACCATACCTTGCGTAAGCAGATTGGCAAAGGGTTCAGAGACATCGATGTAACCGCATTTCTTCAAAGCTTTAGTGAAAAAGCGCGCGTAGAGCAAATGCAAAACTGCGTGTTCAACGCCGCCAATATATTGGTCAACTTGCATGAATTTATTGGCTGCAGCTTTTTCAAAAGCTTTGTCAGTTGGTTGCGAGATGTAGCGCAAAAAATACCAAGAGCTTTCAAAAAAAGTGTCAAAAGTGTCGGTTTCGCGAATCGCTTTTTGGCCTTTGTAAGTTGTGTATTTCCAAGTTGGATGTTGCGCTAGCGGGTTTCCAAGGCCGTTAAATTCAACATCTTCGGGTAACGTCACCGGCAAATCTTCTTCAGGAACCGGTACAACTGTTCCATCTTCCAAATAAAGAATTGGAATTGGGCAGCCCCAATAACGTTGGCGCGAAACACCCCAATCGCGCAGGCGGAAATTGATTTTTTTAGTGGCCTCACCTTTTGCGGCCAAAATTTCAAAAACTTTTTCTTTAGCGTCAGCACTGCTTAGGCCGTTTAAAAATTCTGAATTAATAATCGCACCTTCCTCAAGATAAGGCAGCGCGGCACCATTGCTTTCAACAACTTGACGAATTGGCAAATCGTATTTTTTAGCAAATTCAAAATCGCGCTCATCGTGCGCTGGGCAGGCAAATATTGCTCCCGTGCCATATTCCATTAAGACAAAATTGGCGATGTAAATGTCGAGTTTCCAATTCGAATCTAGTGGATGCACCACTTGCAAACCGGTCTTAAAGCCTTTCTTTTCTTGCTTCTCGATGGTTTGTTCATCAACCGCGTTGCGACTGCATTCTTCGATGAAAGTTTTAGCTTCGGGATTGCTTTGCGCTAATTCTAGCACGATTGGATGGTGCGGTGAAATGCCGATGAAAGAAGCACCAAATAAGGTGTCGGGCCGTGTGGTGTAAACCTTAATTGATTCAGAGTCTGGCTGCATCTCGACGACGCTGCGCTTTGCTCGATGACCTGAATCGGGGTCAATTTTAAATTCGATTATCTGCCCTTCGCTTTTGCCAATCCACTTTTCTTGCATGCTCAAAACGCGCTCGTCCCAGCCTTTGAGGTTTTTTAGCTCACTTAACAATTCTTCAGAAAAATCAGAAACTTTTAAAAACCATTGTTTCAATTTTTTCTTTTCAATCAAAGCGCCACTTCTCCAGCCGCGGCCGTCAATTACTTGCTCGTTGGCTAAAACGGTTTTGTCGATTGGATCCCAATTAACGAAAGATTCTTTTTGGTAAGCGAGGCCCGCTTTTAGAAAATCGAGGAAAATTTTTTGTTCGTGTTTGTAATAATCAGGCAAGCAAGTAACAACCTCGCGGCTCCAATCCAGCGACAAGCCGATTGATTTTAAATCGGCACTCATGGTTTTAACATTTTCCAAAGTCCATTTTTGCGGATGAACTTTATGCTCTAGCGCCGCGTTTTCAGCGGGTAAACCGAATGCATCAAAGCCCATTGGATGCAAAACATTGAAGCCTTGCAACTTTTTAAAACGCGCCACGCAATCGCCAATGGCGTAGTTGCGCAAATGTCCCATGTGAATCTTTCCTGATGGATAAGGAAACATTTCCAGCACGTAATATTTTTCTTTTGAAGAATTTTCGTCAAATTTGAAAATGTTTTTTTCTTCCCAAGCTTGCTGCCATTTTTTTTCAGCAGTCTTGTGGTTGTAGTTAGCGATCTCGTTTTTCATAAAAATTATTTTTGCAAAAGAAGGGTTTTTTTCAACCTACACGCCACCTGGACGTCTTGGAATTATCGGCATCGACATTGATTCCGGACTAGGTGGCTCCATGTTAGCATTCGGAGCCATGTTCGGATTCGGAGTCATGTTAGGATTCGGAGTCATCATCATACCCGCCGGCATATCGGATGCAGAAGGATCTGCGTAGTTACTTACCCGCGGCGCATCGCGGCTTTGCAGCGTTGATTGTCGAGCGCGACCGTTGGTGTAAAGATTAGTGTTGTAAACGCAAACGATGTCGCTGCCATTTCTTAAAGTGAATTGCGGCGTAACTCTTTCAACAATGATGTAGCTACCGGCCGATCTGAAGTTAATCAGAGACTCAAATCCGTTGGCGTCAACCGCAAAAATAGCCGGAATTTCAGCATTCTTTTTGGTGAATTGGAAATAAGTGAACTCGCCATTATCAAAGACCTTCATCGGCGCAATCGAAGCTTCGCCAGTATATTGATAGTTGAAATTATAGATCGACAAATCGCGCATATCTGGCTCGTCAGTTGGCGTGGATTTGGCAAATTCAACGATGTTTTTATCTTTTTCATCAGGGTAAACAAATTTGGCAACAAAGACTAAATCTTTGTCGGTAATGCCTTTTGCCTCTTTAGCCATCAACTCGAAATGATAAACATGCTTATTGGTGATTACGGTCATGTTAGTTTCAGAACCATCTTCACCAACTGGTTTTAAGAAAAGGCGATTACCTAAACGCTCAAAGATCCACAAAGTCGGATCTCCCATTGAGATTGTGCTGATTGTTTCGCCTTCTTGAAACTCAACGAAGCCTTGATAGGTGTAGTGGCCCAAATAGCGGTAAACATCGTTTGGATTGTAGATGTAGCTTCTAAATTTTTTTTCAGTTCCTAAATATCGTGGCATCTGCGCCGCCGAGGCAGCAAAAGCAAAAGCGTAAAACACTAAACAAAGTGAGAGAAATTTTTTCATTTAATCTTGAAGAGTTTATAGCTGTTAACGGTGAATTTTATCGACCCTTTTTGGTCTTGTTTGATGCTTTCGAAATCAAATTTGACTTTAGCCAAATAGCGCTCTTTCTCTTCCTTCACCCCTTGATCTGAAGCGGTTTTTAGCACAGTAGAAAATCTTACTTCAGCTTCGCTTGGAATTTGATTCGACAAAAATAATTTAGCCTGATTAGCAAAACCCGCGGCTTCTTTTCTAACAAATTTCACCGACTCAACCTTAGCAAATTTATTAACCGGATGACCAAAGTTTTTAATCGGACTATCCGGATTATCAGGACTCATAACCAGTTGGAAATTGCGGTATTCTTCAGCGGAAGATAGGTTTTTGAGGCGGTTAAATTTTCTGTTAACATCCTCAGCTTCAGCTTTGCTAAAGTCATAAGATTCGCGATCTTTGATATAAACAGAGAGCAAATATTTTATGACAGCTTCATCGACGGTTTTAATTTCTTGGTCGTAGCTATCCGCGCCTTTTTTTGGCTTAAGGGTAACAATATTGGGAAAAGAAGCTGACTGATCTCGGGCGGCAACGAATACCGGAACTTTTTCGACTAAAGGAAAAGCGCTGTCGATCATTTGATATAAAAAGAACAGCACAACCGAGGCAATAATTGCGCCAAAAATCAACAAAGTTCTGTCGCAAATTGGCGTAACGTAACGGAAGAAATACCAATTCAGAGCATCTTTGAAATAGACGCCATCCTCAACCGAGGATTTGATGAATTTCAAATATTCTTCCTTTTCTTCTTCGGTTTCGATGATGATTTCTTCGATATCTTGTTTGGCCATTAGTCTAAAAATTAATGAGACTTTAAAACTGCAAGAATTGGATCGCTTTGAATTTTTCTCAAAACTCCAATCATGTCATTAAACGCTAAATCTAAAGCGGCGTAGTCAACCGTACGAAACACTAAAGAAGTGCCGTTATCAGATGGATAGCTGCCCATCACAACCTGAGGATATTTTTTCTGTAATTCGGCAAAAACCTGAGCTATGGCGCCTTCAGGTAAAGAAATTTTGATTTCTTGTGATTTAATTTTTTGACCACCCACGATTTCTTGCTTAATGCCAAAGAACATCGCTTTGAAAATTTTTGGAATGCCGGCAAGCACAAAAACATTTTCGATTAAAAATCCGGAAGCAGAGAAAATTTCATTTTTGATCAATTTTGCTTTGCTTGGAATGTAAGCCATTTTCATGCGCGCTTCATTCATGTCATCCATGCCGTAATATTTTAGCAGAATCTCTGCCGCTTCTTCATTTTTTACCAAAACGTCATCGAAAGCTTTAGCAATTGTTGCTGATGTGATGTCGTCATGAGTTGGCCCAACTCCACCACTAGTAAAGGCGTAGTCATATTTTTTGCGCACGGCATTTACCGCATCGATGATTTCTTGCTCTTCATCTGCAACCACCCTGACCTCTTTTAGGTTAACTCCAATTTCACTTAAAGCGCAGGCGAGAAAATTTAAATTTTCGTCTTGAGTACGACCAGACAAGATCTCGTCTCCAATTATTACTAATGCCGCTGTTACGATTTTTTGTTTCATGAAATTATTAATTTTTGGAGTTAGTAAAATTTGGTGCACCCGGCGGGATTTGAACCCACAACCTTTGCCTTCGGAAAGCAACACTCTATCCAGTTGAGCTACGGATGCCTTAAATACTCACACAGCCATTAAGGCTGTTTTCTTAACGTTCGATCCCAGTTGAGCTACGGATGCAGTTTATTAACCACTTCAATTTGCGACGAGATGGACCCCGTCATTCGACGGGGTGACACCGAATATAAATTATGTTCTACGCGCACTCCGAGTCACAAAGTCGAATGA
>CAIUFU010000146.1 GCA_903898475.1 uncultured Alphaproteobacteria bacterium
GATCTCGCCGTTTTTTCCGGCGAGCATTTTGATCGCTGACAGGTTTTTGGTCATCACCGCATCAGTTAATTCATCATTCTTTTCGACGCCAATTTCGCTCAAAAAAATCTCTAAAAAATTCGGCAAAGAAAATTCGATTAATAAATTTTTCATGCTCAATTTTTTTAGCGCTTCGAGTAAAATTTCGATAATTTCTAAGTGAGATTTTTCTGAGTCGCATCCGATGATCTCAACGCCCACCTGTGTTTGTTGACGATCAGCGTAAAGATTATCACTTTTAGCGCAAAGCACATCGCCCACGTAGCAAAGTTTTAGTGGCAAATTTTCTTGCTTCAGACGAGTGGCGAGAAGTCTGGAAATTTGTAGTGTGATGTCATTTCTAAAAATCAAATTTCTGCCAGAAATTACATCAGTTGCGCGGAAAGAATTGCACACTTCATCGCGCGAAAAATTATCTTCAAATTCAACCAAAGGAGTTTTGATTAAGCGATATCCTGCCTTGAAAAACGAGGCGAGAGCGAGGTTGATATTTTCGTGACTTTTTTCGGCTTCGTCAAAAAGCAAATCGTAAAATCCAACAGGAAGAAGTTGTTTTGAGGTTAAATTTTGAGTCATTTTTGTTATTTTAAAAACTGTTCCAGCGCCAACATATCTTGCCACGCCACCTTCTTTTTTGAGGGTTGGCGTATCAAGTAAGACGGGTGAAAAATTGTGAAAGTTTTGATTTTGCGCGACAAAAATTTCGGCGCAAAATCCATAAATTTGCCACGAATTTGAGTTATCGGGTCTTTAATGCCAAGCACCGCGGTCATTGAAGTGGCGCCAACTAAAACTAAAACTTCGGGATTTAAAAGTTCAATGTGACGCTCAACAAAAGGCCTACAAATTGCTAATTCTTCATCAGTTGGGCGGCGATTTCCCGGTGGGCGCCAGAAGATTACGTTGGTGATGTAGAAATTCTCGGCGCGCGTCATGTTGATGGCGCGAAACATATCGTCTAAAACTTTTCCAGAATCGTCACAAAAGGGAATACCTTGCAAATCCTCGTGGTTACCAGGTGCTTCGCCAATCACCATTACTTTCGAAGTTGGATTGCCGTCACAAAAAACTGTGTTGGTTGCCATTTTTTTCAAATTGCAGCCGTCAAAATTTTCCACGGCTTTGCGTAATTCAGGCAATGTTTTTGCAGCAGCAGCAGATTTTTGCGCCAGTGCCACAATTTCGTTAAGTGATTGAAATTTTTTGTGATCAAAAGCCGGCTCAATTGGAACTGGTAGTTGAGATTTTTTAGCCAAAGTTGAAAGTGCCTCGTTGGTTGAATATTGCGGTTTAACAAAGTTATTCACAGTTGCGGGCTTGAGCACTTCAACAGCTTTTTTTTGCGGATCTTTTTCTAAAAAATGATTCTGCGCTTTTTCTGAAATCACCTCGTTCAAATCATTGTCGAGGTAGAATTGCAGAGCTTCTGTAATGTTAGAGTTTAATTTCAAGTGCTTCCCTCTTTTGTTAGCTTTCTTTAGCTAAATTTATAGTTCGTGTGAATTACAAATCACGCGGTTAAAACCGGTTTCTTGTTAAAAATTATCCCGCATGTCCCATTGATATGCGGGATGGGTTCCCCACAAGGTGGGGCGCGACTTGTGTCGCGTTTCCTTATCCCGCAGGGATAAAGGACAAAATTATTTATTTAAAAAAATGGAAAAATTCGAATTTGAAGTTGCCGAAAACGAAGATGGAATTCGTCTCGATAAATTTTTAACCGTCAAATTTTCAGCAGTTAAGCCTGAAATTAATCGCACCAAAATTCAGCATTTGTTAGAAATGAATCTGGTTTTGGATGAGAAAAATCAACCCTGCAACGCCCCTTCGCAAAAAACTAAACTAGGCCAAAAATTCTTCGTTTCAACTATTGATCCAAAGCCTTCGCATTTAACAGCTAAAGAAATTCCCTTCG
Organism: uncultured Alphaproteobacteria bacterium; assembly: GCA_903898475.1. Taxonomy (GTDB): domain Bacteria; phylum Pseudomonadota; class Alphaproteobacteria; order Rickettsiales; family UBA1997; genus UBA2645. The sequence goes on from CAIUFU010000146.1 coordinate 1,955, forward strand.
AAATTATTTTTGAAGATGATGATTTATTGGTGATTAACAAACCGGCCGGACTGACGGTTCACCCAGGCACCGGCAATCAAGATAACACTTTGGTTAACGGACTTTTATTCACCCACCAAGATCGTTTATCTTCGGTGAGTGGCGAATTTCGTCCAGGTATTGTGCATCGTTTGGACAAGGACACATCTGGTTTGATGCTAGTTGCCAAAAATGATTTCACCCACCAAGTCCTCAGCCAAAAATTGCGTGATCGCGATATTAAAAGAACTTATCTCGCTTTCATTTTTGGCTGCATCACGCCTTCGCGCGGCATGATTAATAAAAACATTGTGCGATCACGTGCGAATCGTTTGAAAATGTCGATCTCGCGCACTTTGGGACGTGTTGCAATTACCAATTATGAAACGGTTGAAACTTTTTTAGATAGTTACGCAAGTCTGGTTGAATGTAAGTTGCAGACTGGTCGTACGCACCAAATTCGGGTGCATCTTGAATCAATCAAGCACTCGCTAATTGGCGATCAACTTTACAATTCTTGTAAAAAAACTGCTTCGATTAATTTCACTTTAGACGCCAAAAACTTTATTCAAAATTTTCCAAGACAAGCTCTGCACTCTTACAAAATCAGCTTCATGCATCCACGCAGCAATGAAGAAATGACTTTTGAAATTGATCTGCCGGAAGACTTAAAACAGTTAAAAAAGCACCTCACAAATGGCTAAAAAAATTGTCATAATTTCAGGGCCAACTGCTTCGGGAAAATCCGATCTGGCTTTGAAATTGGCGCAAGAAAAAGACATCGCAATCATCAATGCCGACTCGCTGCAAATCTATGAAGGCTTACCAATTCTATCTTCGCAAGCAACAGAAGAAGAAAAGAAAAAAGTAAAACATTTTTTATATTCGCATTTTAAACCACGCGAAACTTCGTCAGTGGCAATTTGGCTAAAGTTGGTAAAGCCAATTATAGAGCAGCTTTGGAGTGAAAATAAACTGCCGGTAATTGTTGGCGGCAGCGGTATGTACATCTCAAAATTAGTTGAAGGCATTTCAGAAATTCCGGAAATTGACGAAGATATTAGAAGCGGCGCGCGCCAACTTTTTGAGGAAATTGGTCATGAAGAATTTCAACAAAAATTAATTGAATTAGGCGAAAATCAAATCCCCGACAAGCAGCGCATGACAAGGGCTTATGAGGTTTTAAAGCAAACCGGAAAATCGATTACTTGGTGGCAAGAGCAGCCTTTGAAAAAACTTTTTGAAGAGGCAAATTTTATTCA
>CAIUFU010000147.1 GCA_903898475.1 uncultured Alphaproteobacteria bacterium
ACCAAACCAATTATTCTGGATCGGTAAGCTACACCTGCATTAGCGGCACTGCTAGTGTTAGCGGAAGTTGTAACGTTGCCTCTCCTTGCTCGGTTACTCCAACTGGAGTTTCTGCTGCGATTAATGTGGCTAGTGGCTCAAGCGGCAGCGTTGCTTGTGACGTAGCTAATTACAGTGGAAATGCGGCATTTACATGTAGTAATGGTACTCCAACTTACACTTCGCAATGCACTTGTCTCACAGGATACACGGGAAGTGGATGCGGCACATGTGACTCAGCTAATAATTACGTTTCGGTAAGTAGTAATTGTGTAAAAGGCTGCGCCGTGCCTACGAGTAGTGGAACCACACTAACTACAGTTGTATCAGGCACGACTTCGACTGCATGCAATGCCAGCGGTTACTCAGGAACCCTGCAATATACCTGTAACAATAGTGGAGTCTTTGCGGTAACATCAGCTTGCACTGCTCTTGCTCTTTGTACGGGTGGAACAATTACTTCAGTGGCCGGAAAAACTATTCATAAATTTATGAGTGGCGGAACTTTTACCTGCCCATCTGCCAGAACGGCGGAAGTATTAATAGTTGGCGGAGGTGGCGGCGGTACCTCTTCGGCAGGTGATGGCGGTGGCGGTGGCGGTGGCGCTGGTGGCGTGGTTTACGCAGCATCATTTTCTATTTCTACCTCGGCTTATAGTGTGGTCGTAGGTGCTGGTGGTAATATCGAAGCATCCGGTGGTAGTTCTAGTTTTGGTGGCATGACGGCGCTTGGTGGTGGTTATGGTGGCAAATGGAATGGCAGTGCAACTACCAATGGTACGAATGGTGGTTCCGGCGGGGGCGCCGGCGGTGCTTATGGAGCATCGGGTGGAACTTCAACACAAAGCGCTCAAACCGGTCAAAGTGCTCATTACGGTAACGCCGGTGGTCTTACAACTAACTATCAGCCGCCTAACGAATATTTTGTTGGTGGTGGCGGTGGAGGTTCCGGTGGAGTTGGTGCAAATGGTGGCAATGCTACAGTTGGTGGAGCTGGTGGTCAAGGTAGGCAGTTTTCTATCAGCGGTACAGCAACTTACTACGCTGCTGGTGGCGGTGGCTCAGGAGGAAAATATTCTACTACGGGAGGTGCTGGCGGTAATAGTATTGGTGGCAGTGGCGGCACGGGAAGTGGTGCAGGATCTACTGCTGGAGGTAATGCTGCTGCTAATACAGGCAGCGGTGGTGGTGGCTCAAATAACAATACTTCTGGAGGTCGTGGCGGTTCGGGAGTTGTAATTGTGAGTTACTAAATTTTGCGGTGAAATAATTTGTAAACCATGCAAGCCAAAATGCCGCAGGTGCTAATTACTAGAGTCATCGAGGTTAGTGAGCCATCATGCAATTTGCTGATTAAAAGCGAGGCGATGGTGGCGAAGGTGAATTGAATGGTTCCAAGCAAAGCCGAAGCTGAGCCGCTATGTTTTGATTGGCCTGACAAAGCAAGTGCGGTGGCGGATGGAGAAATGGCGCCTATGCTTGCTAGAAAAATAAAAATTACTAAAGTGAAGGGCCAGAAAGTTGGTTCGTTTAAGCCGATAAAAATCAGGGCGATTCCAGCAAATGCTGGCACGAATAGAACTTTTCCCAAAAGTTTTTCGATGGAAATTTTTTTCAAAAGCTGGGCGTTGATTTGGGAAACTACGACAAATCCCACCGAATTAATGGCAAAAAGCAGGCTGTATCTTTTTGCAGATAATCCAAAAAAATCGAGATAGGCAAAAGGCGATGCTGTGATGTAGGAGAATAGGCCAGCCATCATAAATCCGCCGCTGACGGCGCAGACCACGAAGTTGCGATCTTGTAAAATTTCGAGATATTTTTTTAAAGCCCCTGAAATTTTTTCTTGGGGATTTGGGCCTTTGGTTTGGGGAATTGCGACGTGACAAAGCCACAGGCATAAAATTCCAAAAGCGGTGAGAAAAATGAAAATCGCTTTCCAGCTATAAAATACTAAAACGAAACTGCCGAGCATTGGTGCTAGAATGGGTGCTAGTCCAATCACCAACATTAAATGCGAGAAAACCCGCGCTGACTCTTGCGGTGTAAAAATATCGCGCACAATGGCGCGCGGAATCACCAGACAAGCGCAAGCCCCGAGCGCTTGAAAGAAACGCAAAACAATCAGCTGATTAATATTTTCAACAAAGCAACAGGCAATTGAAGATGTGACAAAAATTCCTAAACCAACAAAAAGCGGCAATTTTTTGCCGAAGCGATCAATGATGGGCCCGTAAAACAATTGGCCTAAAGCAAGGCCAACAAAGCAAGTGGTGAGAGAAAGTTGTACGAGATTTTCTGGTGCGGCGAAGTTTTTAGCGATTGCCGAAAATGCCGGCAAATACATGTCGATGGTGAGTGGGCCGATGGCGGTGACGCTGCCGAGAACAAGGATGAGAAGGAGAAAGGCTTTTTGGGTTTGGGGGCGGTGGTTGTGGGTCATGTGGAATTTTTGGTTAGATTGTAATTGTGAATAACCACCCCCAACCCCTCCTTGAAAAGGAGGGGCTTTAGATCGAATTTGGTTTCGAGCACTCCCCTCCTTTTCAAGGAGGGTTTGGGGGTGGTTATTCGAAAACTCGTAACTTATTTATTCAACTTTGCATCAACAACCAAATACCCACGATATGCAGTTTGTGCATAATTTTTGGTATTCATCGCGTGATAAATGTCGCTCAAATTAACCCAAATCCACGGATTTCTGTGACCTGCAACATCAAGCATCAAAACTGAATCTGATTGTTCGTCGTAAGCTGCAACCGGTGAAAAATGCCCGCCCATCAAGCCTTTGTAAGAGTGATCGTAATTCAAAACCAAAAAGTTTTTTGGAGAATTTACTACTTCTTTTACTAAGCTTCTGAATTCAGAAAGCTTTTCGTCGCTGAATTTATCAACATTAACCAACTTCGATTTTACAGCGTGTATTTCGAGCATTTTTTGCAACTCATCAATATCCAAGCCGCCGCCAAAAGTGCCGTCTTTCTTGGTGATTTTCATTGAAATCGATCTTCTATCCAAAACTTTATCGGTAGTTTCGTTGAAGAAATTAGTCTCGTTAATCAAACGATATTGTAGCGGATATTTTTTATCAGCGATGGTGATTGGCCATTCTTCAATCACTGGAAATGCTGTGTGATTAAGTTCGTAAATTGCTGAAAGCACAAGAGTTCCAGCCGCTTGTCCACAAGCCGCAGGGTTGATTTGTGGTTTGTAGTGATGCGCCAAACGATAAAAATCGCCTTTGAATTTGCTTCTTTCAAGGCGGGCAATTCCTTCTTCGCTGTCCCAGTTAACTACGGCAACTTGCTTGCTGTAAGCACTGACAGGATATTTGTCGTAATGGAAAGTGAAGCTTTTGGTTAGAGTGTCATTGTCAGCGGCAAAAGCGAAGCTAGCACTGGATGCAATAGCAACGGCGAAAGCCAAGGTCTTTAAAGTTTTAAAATTCATAAAATATTTTTTTGTTTAAAAGGTGAGAGGGCAGTGCGGTTTTTTAGAGGTAGTTACGATCGAAAATTTATCTAGTGGGAGGTCCAAACTTTCTAGAATTATTACACTAAGAAAAAAATTTCAGACCAACAATCCCACCAATAATCATCATCAAGAATATCGCGCTTAAAAAAGTTAGCGCCTCGCCAAAAAATATTGCGCCAACCAAAACAGATCCCACAGCGCCAATGCCAGTCTAAATTGGATAAGCAATGCCGATTGGAATTATTTTTACCGACAAGGCCAATAAAACCATGCTGATGGCTAAAGTTGCGACAAAAAGCAGAGTTGGAAAAATTTTGCTCAGGCCGTCTGATTGCTTTAAAAAATAAGCCCAAACAACTTCAAAAATTCCGGCGGTGATAAGCGCAATCCAAGCCAAGGTTGGAGACATGATTTAGTTTGTTAAAATTGAGGTAAATTTATTTGCTTGTTTTCCGAGGCAAAACTTTAAAAAGTTGCTTCAGATATCAATCCATTCTCTGAAAAAAATATGAAATTTAATCACAAGATCATCGCAGTTTTGATTGCGGTTTTAGCTTTGTCCAGCGCACCTTTTCATGACGCTGATGCTAAAGGCAAAACTAAATCACATGTGACAAAAAAAACTGTAAAAGCTGCGACTAAAAAAGTGAAAAAAACCGCGACAAAGAAGAGCGAGAAAAAGCAGAAGAAAGAGAAAAGAGAATTGAAGAAAAAAATTGGCGAAAAATTGGTGTCCAAAAAAGTAGGAAAAGAAGTGATGGATAAAAAGGTGGATAAGAAGGTAGAGAAAAAAATTGAAGAGCCAACAATCCCAGCAGGTCCGGTGGTTGAGAAGACGCGGATTATTCAGTAGGAATCCCAGAAGTTATTGGACATTTTTATGGACATTTGGTGATGCCAGAAAGTCAAAAATCTAGGTAGAGTACACCAAATAATTAAGCGTTACACTGTGTCCAGATTCACAATAAATCATTACCTAAACAGCTTAAGATAAGGCTCAAAAGCAAAAATTCGGTTGCGTTTTTGTCCGGTGATTTCGACGAGAATTTTTAGTTTCACAAAGTCATCAACTAATCTAAAAGCAGTCGAGATGTTAATTTTTAGCTTTGCCACGTCAGAACCATCAACGATTGGATTGCTGTAAAGATATTGTAAAAGTTCCATCGCCAAGACTTGTTTTTTACCAAGAGTAGTAATTTTTCTCTCAACTTCGCTACGCAGCTTAATGATGTTTTTAAAAGTCTGAATCGAGTTTTCCGAAGTTGAGCGTACGCCTTCAAGAAAGAATTTGAGCCATTGCGTCAAGTTATCGTGAGTTCTAACGCGCGTCAGATTGTCGTAATAAAGAGACTTATTTTTTTCGAAAAAATCAGAGAGATATAAAGTTGGTTTGTGCAGCAATTCGTTGCTCACTAGATGCAGTGTAATCAGCAAGCGCCCGATTCGGCCATTGCCATCTAAGAAAGGGTGTATCGTTTCAAACTGATAGTGAGCAATGCCGATTTTGATTAATTGTGGAATCGCCAAATTTTCATTATGCAAAAACTTTTCTAGATCATTCATTAGGTCATCTACCGAGTCTTGATGCGGTGGAATAAAGACAGCATCTCGTAAACTAGCGCCGCCAATCCAATTTTGACTTTTGCGAAATTCACCCGGAGCTTTGCGGTCTCCACGCACGCCTTGCAAAAGAGTTTTGTGAGCTTGTTTGAGTAGGCGATTGCTAAGCGGCAGCTTGTCTAAAGCTTTGATCGATTGATTCATGGCGTTGACATAGTTTCTAACTTCTTGCCAATCGTCCCTTTTTTCTGGCTCGATATATTCTTCCTTTTGCACCGCATCATCAATGTTGGTCTGGGTTCCTTCGATGCGACTACTTTTTGTACCTTCTTTCAAAATATGCATCTTGATAAAGAAATCGACATCAGGAATGAGCTGCGAAAAAGCATTTAGTTC
>CAIUFU010000148.1 GCA_903898475.1 uncultured Alphaproteobacteria bacterium
AATTGGGATTTGGTTTTAAAGGGTGCAGGCCTTACTCCTTATTCACGAATGGGCGATGGTAAAGCAGTTTTACGCTCTTCAATTCGGGAATTTTTAATTTCTGAAAGCATGTTTCATCTAGGAATTCCAACCTCGCGCGCACTTTGTTTAATCGCCTCCGAAGAAAAAGCTTATCGAAATGGCATGGAACCTGCCGCACAAATAATTCGCATGGCACCAAGCCATGTACGCTTTGGCAGCTTTGAAATATTTTTTTATCGCAAGCAAAACGATAAAATAAAAACTCTCGCCGATTATGTTATAGAGCAAAATTTTTCAGAGTTGAAAAATGAAAAAAATAAATATGCATTTTTTTTGCAAAGCGTTGTTGAATCAACAGCCAAGATGATAGCCAAATGGCAAGCTTTCGGATTTTGTCACGGAGTTTTAAATACCGATAATATGTCAATTTTAGGAATTACTTTTCCTGACTTGTCACAGCCCCCAATCTCTGTTTTCCAAACCCAGTAGAATCAACACTTCCCGACATTTATTTTTGCGGTTTACCGCACTAATGGGTGATTTTTATTAAAAAATTGGCAGAATTTCAGAGTGATTTTTATTAAGATTTTATCTTAAAGATTTTGTGATTTTATTCTGGAATTTTATGTATCGGATTAGAACCGTTAAAACCAGTTCTGGCGCTGTTGCGTTGCAGGTAGTGGAGTATTTTGAGAATAAGAGGAATGTCTTGTTGCATGTTGGAAGTGCTAAAAATGATGAGGAATTATTAGCCCTTAAAAAGTCAGCACTAAATTGGATTGAGAAAAATGATCGGCAAAAATCTCTTTTTCCGTTGGTGGAAAAACGCGAAGAAGAGAAATCTTTTTCCTCTTTAATTCCATTTGATAAATGCCAATATCTCGGCTTTCGATATCAGCTGCTTTACGATGTTTTATGGAGATTGGAGATAAGTTTTAAGTTTCACCTCATCTCCGATTCAAAAATCTTAAACGATCTGGTGATTGCTCGACTTGCCTTCCCCAGTTCAAAGCTTGAAGCCTTTGAATTTATTTCTGATTATTTTGGTATTAAGCATCACAGAACTACATTTTATCGTCAGCTAGAAGCTGGTAATTTGAAGCATTGGCAATATGAAGCTCGGGCAAGAATAATTACTATAGCCAAGAAAAACTTTGGCTTCAATTTCTCTTTAGTTTTTTACGATTTAACCACTCTCTATTTTGAAAGTTTTGAAACAGATGAACTTAGAAAAATAGGCTTCAGCAAAGATAACAAAGCTAGCAATCCTCAAATCATGATTGGATTGCTAGTAAATGATTTGGGTTTTCCGATTTCTTATCAGGTTTTTTCTGGGAATAAGTTTGAAGGTCACACTCTGATGCCATCAATTCTGCATCTAAAAAAGAAATACAAAATCAAGCAGATGACTGTAGTTGCTGACTCAGCCATGATTTCTGATAAAAATGTAGAGTTTCTAAAATCAGAAAAGCTCGATTACATTGTTGCTGCAAGAACAGCCAATCTTCCAATTCAAACTATTGAAGAAATAGCTAAGCAACTAAATCAGAAAGATGAGGCTACGATTCGTATGGCAACAACAAGCAAGGGAGATTTAATTTGTAGCTTCTCAGATAAACGCTACCGCAAAGAAAAGCGCGAGATGGAGAAGCAATTAGCTAAAGCAGAATTTATTCTAAAAACTCCCAGCGCTGCTGAAATCATCAAACGAACTAAATTTCTCAAAGGAAAAAAACTGGGTTACGAACTTAACCAAGAACTCATTCGCAAAACCACTCTTCTACTTGGAATTAAAGGCTATTACAGCAATTGCAGCAATCTCGCAGATCAAGAGATCATCAAACATTACAAAAACCTTTGGCAGGTAGAAAAATCATTCCGCATCTCTAAATCCGACCTCAAAGCACGACCGATATTCCACAATAAACAGCAAGCAATCGAAGTTCATATTCTGATCTGCTTCATGGCTCTAGCGTTAGCCAAA